>JBKPFE010000135.1:0-1704 GCA_046728705.1 Actinomycetota bacterium | reverse complement strand
CGAGGGCTGGAACTCGCCGCGCGCGACCGTTTGCATGCACCTCGCGCCGACCGCCAGCCGCCGCGTCTACCAGCAGCGGATCGGGCGGATCATGCGGCTGCATCCGCGGAAGGAAGCCGGCATCGTCGTCGACTTCGTCCCCAAAGGCGCAACCCACAACGAGCGCGTGATCTCGCTCCACAGCCTGCTCGACGCCGACTTCTACCGCGAGGGCGCCCGGGTCACTCCGGCGCCGAGACGCCGCTCACAGCGCCGCGCCCGCCGTAAGCTGTCGCCGGCGCCGTGGCTCGTGCCGGTTACGCCCGACGTGCGGCGACGCCTGTCGGTGATTGCACGAGAGTGGCAGCGCATCGATCCTCGCTACCTCGACGAGGAGGAACAGCGCTTCTGGGCGACGATCGCGGGTCGCCAGGTTCGCTTCGAGGAGCGTGTCGACTTCGCGAAGAAGCTGACGGAGGGGACGACGCGCGGCGCCCTCGAGCAGTTCCTCTTCACCTGCGCAGCCGAGAACCCCAACCGGCGCCTACGGATGACGGCGCTCGCCGACCGGGTTGCGATGGTCGTCGACCGCGCCAGCTTCGATGATCTGGTCACGCTCGTGACGCAGGCGCCGACCTGGGAGAAGGACCGAGCGCAAGGCGTCCGCATCCTGCTCCGTGGGCTCGCGGAGGGGAAGGCGGACGCTCCGGAGCAGATCCTCTGGCGCTGGACGTGGCGCCTGGCCCGCGCGACGCGGAAGATCCAGGATCGGCGCGCGAGCGCGGAGTATCCGGAGGCGAAGCGGCTGCTGGGCGCGCTCGCCAACTCGCGTGGCCACCGGCACGAGGAGAACGCGGCCAAGCTGGTGCAGACCGCGAAGGAGCTGCCGATCGAGGTGGGCGCGGCGCTGCTGGCCTCAGCCGAGGGCTACACGCCGAAGGCGACGAGGCTGATCGATGCCGCGCGTGAGGAGCTCGGGTCGGTCGAGGAGGTCGCCGCCGCCCTGGCGGAGAACCTTCCTCAGCCGAAGCTTCAGTCCCGTTCCCGCCGGCGCCGGCGGCGGCGGAAGAAGGGCAAGGGGAGGTCGCAGGAGCAAGCCGCGGGGCAGAACGGCGCGCAGCCTGATTCCGCGCCGGAGCCCGAAGCGACTACTGCTCGGTAGCGGCGTCCGGCGGGCCGTTCTTGCGGTCCCGTTCGCGGAGGAAGCGGGTGAGCTCGGCGGCGAGCGCGTCGCCCGAGGGGAGATCGGCCTCGTCGAGCTCGTCCGCGCGCGTCTCCAGCTCGTCGACATAGGCCTGGGTATCCGCGTCGGTCGCAACCGCACGACTGACCTGCTCGACGTAGCCCTCGGCCGCCTCCTGGAGCTCCTCCACGTCGATCTCGATCTCGAGCAGCGAGCCGAGTCGTTCGCAGAGTGCGAGCGCGGCTCGCGGGCTCGGCGTGAGCGAGACGTAGTGGGGCACTGCGGCCCAGAAGCTCACCGAGGGGAGGTTCTGTCGGCGACAGGCGTCGTGAAGCACACCGACGATCCCCGTCGGGCCTTCGTAGCGCGACGCCTGCAGCCCGAGCCGCTCGACGAGCTCCGGGTCGGTGGCGCTGCCCGTCACCGGACAGGGTCTCGTGTGCGGAACGTCCGCCAGCAGTGAGCCGAGGCTGACGACCAGCTCGACGCCGAGGTCGGCCGCGTAGTCGACGATCAGCCGCGTGAACGCTTGCCACCGTAGG
>JBKPFE010000025.1:0-1060 GCA_046728705.1 Actinomycetota bacterium | reverse complement strand
ACGTCCTTCAGCGCCTCCAGCGTTAGCGACGTGAGGGGCACCTCGTGGACGCGGAACTCGTCGAGCGAGCCGTCGTCGAGCGGGTTCGACGTATAGCCGGCCTTCTCGAGGTTGCGATCGGTGAACGCGTCGCGGTTGACGATCAGCGTCCCGCCGTTCGGCAGGTCCCGAATGTTGGTGCGGAGCGCGGCCGGGTTCATCGCCACCAGCACGTTCGGCTCGTCGCCGGGCGTGAGGATGTCGTGGTCGGAGAAGTGGATCTGGAAGCCCGAGACGCCGGGCAGCGAGCCCGCCGGCGCGCGGATCTCAGCGGGGAAGTCGGGCAGCGTTGACAGGTCGTTCCCCAGGATCGCCGTCTCGCTCGTGAAGCGATCGCCGGTCAGCTGCATGCCGTCGCCGGAGTCGCCGGCGAACCGGATCACGACCTGGTCGAGCTGTTCGACTGGCTTGGCGCTCATACCCCGCTCCGCAGGTATAGCACCACGCCTAGCGGGCGGTGGGCTAGGCGATCAGTTCCGCGAAGCGGGGGTCTTCTCGGATCGGGTCCAGGTCGCCGTCGGTGCGGGCCAGTTCGACCGCTTGCTCGTCGGCTTCGATCGCCGCGCGCAGGTGTTCGATCGCGTCGTCGGCGCGCCCGAGCAGCGCTTCGTTGCACGCGATGTTGAAGAGGATTCCGGCCTTCCTCGGAAACTCTCCTTCGAGCAGCGCCCGGTAGAGCTCGATCGAGCGCTCGTAGTCCTTGGCGCTGTACGCGTCGAACGCGGCGGAGAATTCCTCGGTCAGCGGAAGGAACGCCTCCCCGGGCTTGCCGCCAATCGCGAGCACGGTTGTCCCGGGCTCCTCGGCAACGGCGCCGCGCTTCGCCGCGGGGTCGCGAACGAAGACGAGCGATCCAGCGGGCGCGTCGACCTTCTCGTCATTCACGGTGAACGTCGCTCGACCGGAGACGACGACGTACAGCTCCTCCTGTCCGGACAGGCCGATCCGGAACCCGGCCTCGTCGTGCTCATTGACGACCTGCCCGCCCTCGATCGAGCGGTAGGCGCTGGTGCCGAATGAC
>JBKPFE010000193.1:0-5107 GCA_046728705.1 Actinomycetota bacterium | reverse complement strand
GGTGACGTAGGCACGTTTCCGGTCGATGCCGGCCTGCTCCAGGGCCTTGTCGAGGAGGCGTCCTGCCGGCCCGACGAACGGCCTTCCTGTCAGGTCCTCCTCGTCGCCGGGCTGCTCGCCGACGAAGACAATCTCCGCGTTTGGGGAGCCCTCGCCGAAGACGGTCTGGGTGGCGTTCTCGTAGAGGTGGCACGCGCGGCAGCCTGCTGCCGCTTCTCTCGCTGCCTTCAGCGACGAGTACTCGGTGTCGAAGAGAGGTTCCGCCACGCCGGTGTCGTACCACAAGGGCGTTACCATGGACGGTCCGCCCTGGCGCCGTGGCCGAGTGGTTAGGCAGAGGCCTGCAAAGCCTCGTACAGCGGTTCGAATCCGCTCGGCGCCTTCTGTGGCTCAGTCAGCGGGTTCGGCGCGGTTGGATTCATCCGACGAGCCCCGTGTCCAGCGCCACGTCCGACATGTCGAGGTGTCCGTAGAGATCCGAGGTGGTGCGGATCGATTCATGGCCGAGCACTAGCTGCAACGTCTCCAGTCGCCCCGGCTTGTCGCCCATGCCGCGCAGGTAGCGCGTGGCGAACGAGAACGAGGGCGGTGCGCTGCATATGTTGTCACTCCTTCAGCGTTTCGAAGTAGGCGCAGTGCGAGCGCCCGCACCCGACTTTGCCACCCACCGGTTCCGTACACAACTCCACTTTTGGGGGGCCGGGGCAGATCCGAACGCCATGGCCCTGACTCCCGAGCCCGGCCCCCTCTTCGAGCCTATGACGAACGCAAGCTAGACGCTAGTGGCCCTTCCGGCCAGGCGCGGCGGCGAGCCGTGAGGCCCACCGCCGCACCGGTCATTCGAGTCTCACCTGCTGCGTGTTCGAATCCTCAATTGCCGAACTTTTCGAATCGAAGATTGCGACGCCGCCGCGCTCGTAGGTGACGCCCCGAGATTGTTGTGAGGCGTGGTCACGCACCGGGAGCCGATGCTGTCCGAGATCGGATGATCTTCGTAGCCGAACGCGGGGGGATTGAAGACGATGTGTAGCGCAGCGCGGTTAGACACACTCGTAGCCTCATCGGTCCAGTTGGTTTCATTGAAGCCCGGAGCGAAAAGTGCCCGGTAGACGAGACCGAGCTCGCCCGTCGAAGGCAGGCGCAGACCGGCGTTGACGCAACGGTCGTAGGCGCTACTCCAAGTTGTCGGCGCGGCCTGAGTCGTCTCGAAACAGAGGCTTCTGGACGTCAGGGTCATCCCGGCCGGGCAGTGGAGCAGCAGCGCCGTCGAGTCCGTCCCGTCCAGCAGGTCGGCGTTCGGATTCGGAGGCCCCTCCGGCCCCGGAGGCCCCTGCGGCCCGGTCTCGCCCTGCGGCCCTTGCGGGCCTGCTGGCCCCTGCGGCCCAGCCGGGCCTTGCGGCCCGGTCGGTCCCGGCGGGCCTGGGTCACCCTTCGGCCCTTGCGGCCCCGTCTGACTCCACGAGATCGGCGTCTCGCTCGGGTGACAGCTGTCGCTCGCCGGATCGATGAGCCGCAGCTGGCCGTTCTGTGACTTGTAACAGCCGTTGATCACCCCGCCGCCGCCGATGTCGGCCAGGGCCTAGGTGACTCCGCCCGCGATCGCCACCACGACGACCGCGGTTACTGCCAAAGCAACGCGACGAAAACGCCTGCGCATGGCTTGCCCTCCTCCTTCGTTCCTCGCGCCCGCGACGCCGCAGGGTTCGAGGGCCTATCCAGATCAGCCTAGGACGGGCCGATGGTCGTGTCTAGCTGACGCTCGGCGGTCAGCAAGGGCGTCAAGCAGCGGCGTCGAGCGCTTGACGGCCTGACAGCCGCCGTCGCGCTTTCTACTCTTGTTGCGCCTGATGACGTACGAGCATCGAGAGGCAGCGCTTTGAGGCAAGCCTTCGCGGGCCTGTGGAACCGGCTCAGCATCGTGTGGAAGGCGGTAGTTGTCGTTGCGACGCTGGCAAGTGCGGTCGCCTTCGTGCTTCTCCTCGTTGCTCTCTTTCGGGCTGAGCCGGAGCGAGAGTTGCGGGTTGGCGACACAGCCGCGTGGCGCGGATTTGACTTCAGCTTTCGGAAGATCGCCTGCCACAAGCGCCCCAAGGACCTGCCCAAGTCAATCGCCGAACGGCAGCCGTATCCGGTTCCGGTCAAAGGCGAGCTGTGCTTCGTCTCCTTTCAAATCCGCAACAGTTCGGACGACAGCCGAGATACCTACGCCTTGCTGCCTACGCGGCTCGAGAGCACCTTCGGCCAGTTGCACGTTGGGGACGCCGAGTACGAGGCCACGACTGCGGGGCCAATGCTCCCGGTGACCCTGGTTCCGGAGCAAGAGGAGCCGCTGACGGTCATCTTTGATATCCCTCGCCGCGCCGAGCCGACGGCCCTGACTCTGAAAGACGGCCAAGGCGACGAGGAAGGCGACGAGGTTGAATGGGAAATTCGCGAGGAAGACGTGCGGTCGTAAAATGACCGCGATCCAACAAGCGGCCAAGACGGGCTCGAGCGTGAGGTTGATCGCCCGCGTCGCCGGGATCAGTGCCTCGCGGGTACATCAGATTCTCAGCGGGCAGCGTTAGCCGAGGAACTTGTATTGCTCGTCTAGTGACCGCATCTGCCGCGCTTCCTTGCGCGTGAACTGAGGCGATGGACGCGCCAGCAGGTCACCAAATAGCGGGTGTTCCCACCAGCGGATGAGCTTTTGGGACTTGACGCGGTGGCTGTTGCCGACAGGACGCTTTCGCTTAGGGCGGAGGGAACGACGGAGCCGGTGGAGGGCGACGCGGAAGCCTGAACGGACGGCGGAGTGACGGTAGGCCTGACGGTAGGAGCCGGACCCCGCAAGCACTCCCTGCGTCCTGAGTCGACGTACCAGCCGGCGGCAATGCCTCTGCCCCAGCACGTAGCCGAGGCGTGGGGCGACCGTTTGGAATGCCTGCTCCGTGAGTGGAAACCGCTCCGGAGCTCGGATTGCGTCTCGCGCTCCGAGCAGGTGGCGGAGGACGTCTAGTGCTGTCTGGCCGTCGCGGTCCCGAAGCGCTCGCTTCTGCTCCGGCGTCAGGACGAGATAGGCGACGCGGCCCCGGACGACGTTGGCAAGGACGAGTTCGAGGCTGAGTGCGGCCATCTAGCGGCCGCCGCCCAGCCATCCGGGCTTGGTCTTGCTGCTGGAGAGCACGTAGACGACGAAGCTGCGACCGCCGCGGTGCTCCGTGCGAACTTGGAGGACGCGAGCGATGCGCTTGGGGATGCGATCCCCGACGCTCCGAACTGGCGCGGGCGACGTACACGTACGGGCCGCTCGGCGCACATACAGCGGTTCGAATCCGCTCGGCGCCTTCTGTGGCTTAGGGAGGGGTTTGGTGCGGTCGGATTCATCCGCTCACACCAGCCCATGTCGAGCGCTACGTCGGACATGTCCAAGTGGCCGTAGAGGTCATCCGTGGTGCGGATCGACTCGTGGCCGAGGACGAGTTGCAACGTTTCGAGCCGCCCCGGCTGGCAGCCGGTGTTCACGGTGTTCCAGTCGGCGACGGGGACCACTACGGAACGGGGCTACGGGTCCGCCTATCAGCGGCTCGCGAGAGCAGCTATCGCCCAGCAGCCATGGTGTTCAGCGTGCGGCACAACACACGTCTGACGGCCGATCACCTCACGCCGCTTGCGCTTGGTGGCGACCCGCCGCTTGCGCTTGGTGGCGACCCGCTTGGGCCGCTCCGAGTGCTCTGTCGCCGATGCAACTCGCGACGGGGAAGTCGCTGCACGATTGAAGAAATTGCCTATATCTGTTACTTACTGCGCCTAACTGCGGGCAGCGATCTGCTCGATCGCTGCGCACGTCTAGTGGAGGAGAAGTCATGAAAGGTCGTTCAAGACTCCTGGTTCTCATCGTCGCGATTGCAGGGGTTGCGGCGCTGGCGGCCGGCACCGTCTACGCAATCACGGTCGAAGTTCCGGCTCGCGGCACCTTCGTGAGCCACAAGGATAAGACGAACCTCCTGCGCGGAGTCGCGCGACTACAGGGGCAGGCCACCGATGCCGTAGTCCAGAAGATTGTGTTGTCGCCGGGTGAGGGACCGAACTGGCACACTCACGCTGGTCCGGTCACCGTCATCATCAAGAGCGGGAGCTTCACGGTCGTCGACGGGGACGGCTGCTCCGCACGGACTTACACGGCGGGGCAGGTGTTCGTCGACGAGGGGTTTGGGCACGTGCATCGCGCCTTCAACCCCGGCCCCGGCACCACCGAAGTTTGGGCGTTCTATGTCATCCCTGAGGGAGCCGGTCTCATCATCCCGGCGTCCGCACCCGCGTGCGCGACCTGACAGCGAAGCAGACGCGCTGAGTACGTTCGGTCCGGGCCACGTGCGGCCCGGACCGAACGGTTGACTACGACGAGACCTTCGCCGGCAAGCGAACTCCGCACGTCTTTCTCGGCAGGTGTTCCGCTGACCGCCCGCTACCACGCTGCGCAAAAACGGCGCTCTAGACCCACAGAAGAAGGGGGCCGGGGCAGATCCGAACGCCATGGCGCTGAGTCCCGAGCCGGCCCCCCTCTTCGAGCCTATGACGAACCCAAGCTAGGCGCTAGTGACCCTTTCGGCCACGTGCGCTGGGCCGGACCGCGAGCCTCCGAGCAGACCGGCGGACACTTGCCCGTGCAGTCTGCAGGCAGAAAACGAATACCTTGAAGGCCGGCGGAGGAATGAGGCTTCCGCCGTCCAGTTTCTGTCCGGTTATCGCCACCTCATCGGCTTTTGCGGCCTGGGGCTATCCAGCGGCGCCTCGCGGTGAGAGTGACGTACGGAACGATCCTCTGAGCGCACAAACAGCGGTTCCAATCCGCTCGGCGCCTAATTCTTCCCGCAAGTAGGGCCTTTTCACAGTCACTCTTTCCCCGGGGTCCAGCGCTTTGCAACCGCCTTGAGCGCCGGGGCGGCCAGCCTGACCGCCCCGGCGTTTGCAGAAGACCTCGCAGGCTTGCCTCGGAGCTCCGCTCGACCCTGCCGCCGGCAGAGGCGGAGAAGATGGTCTGGGCCTTCGAGCAGGCAGTCGGGGTGGCGCGAATCGAGGGCGATCTCCTGCGCTATCTCCTCGCGGCGACGGCCGCGCTGATCGC
>JBKPFE010000031.1:0-1320 GCA_046728705.1 Actinomycetota bacterium | reverse complement strand
CTGCACCCGGGCACCGGCGAGCCGGTCGGCCCCGACGACCTCGCTCCGCTCTTTCCGATGGAGCTGATCCTCCAGGAGGTCAGCGAGGAGCCAGAGGTCGCGATCCCGGAGGAGATCCTCGACATCTACAGCCTCTGGCGCCCGACGCCGCTCTACCGCGCGCACCGTCTCGAGCAGGCGGTCGGCACCCGCTCGCGCATCTTCTACAAGTACGAAGGCGTCAGCCCGCCTGGCAGCCATAAGCCGAACACAGCCGTGGCGCAGGCCTACTACAACGCGAAGGAAGGCCGGACGCGACTCTCGACCGAGACCGGCGCCGGGCAATGGGGGAGTGCACTCGCCTTCGCGTGCACGCTCTTCGGGCTCGAGTGCAAGGTCTACATGGTCCGGATCTCGTACGAGCAGAAGCCGTTTCGGCGCTCGCTGATCCAGGCCTGGGGCGCGACGATCGTCCCGAGCCCCTCCGAGGAAACGCAGTCGGGGCGCGCGGTGCTCGAGGAGCACTCGGACTCACCCGGCAGCCTCGGGATCGCGATCTCGGAGGCCGTCGAGGACGCCGCCGGGCGCGACGACACCGCGTACTCGCTCGGATCCGTCCTCAACCACGTCCTGCTCCACCAGACGGTCATCGGGCAGGAGGCGCTCGCGCAGATGGAGCAGGCCGGCGCCTTCCCGGACGCCGTCATCGGCTGCGTCGGCGGCGGCTCGAACTTCGCCGGGCTCGCCTTCCCCTTCCTGCGGGAGAAGATCGCCGGCCGCGAGCTCGACGTGCTCGCCTGCGAGCCGGCTGCCTGCCCGACGCTGACGCGTGGCCTCTTCGCGTACGACTTCGGCGACACGAGCAAGCTCACGCCCCTCGTTCCGATGCACACGCTGGGACACGACTTCATCCCCGAGCCGATCCACGCCGGCGGGCTCCGCTATCACGGCGTCGCGCCGCTGATCTCCCAGCTCGTCCGGGACGAGCTGATCCGCGCTGAGGCCTACCTCCAGACCGATGTCTTCGCGTCGGCCGTCCTCTTCGCCCGCCACGAGGGGATCATCCCGGCGCCCGAGGCGGCGCACGCGATCCATGGCGCGCTCCTCACGGCGCGCGCCGCTGACGAGGCCGGCGAGGAGCGGACGATCCTCCTCAACCTCTCCGGCCATGGCCACTTCGACATGGCCGCCTACGACAATTACTTCGCCGGCAAGCTCGAGGACGTCGCGCTGGACGAAGCGGAGATTCAGCGCGCGCTGGCCGCCATCGAAGGCCTCCCTACTCCGGCATAGACCGGCTGATCCGTAGCGCAGCCTCGTAGTCACCGCGGTCCTGGTGGA
>JBKPFE010000166.1:0-1523 GCA_046728705.1 Actinomycetota bacterium | reverse complement strand
TGCGGCGGAGAACGCGGTAGCGGGTCGCAGCCTGCGGCGGCAGCTCGCGCCGGGCCATGCGCATGTCGACGAGCTTCGCGACGACTGCCGCTCCGAGGACCACACCGAGGACGATCAGTAGGCGGTGCCAGGCCTCCACGGTCAGGCTATTCGACGTCCTCGATCCTTTTCCGGCCCCAAGGCATAGCTTGCGATGCCGACTCAGAGGCCATGCCGGCTTGCCGGTGTGGCCGTCTTCTTGCCGGGCGGGCCCTAATCGAGGCCGCTCACAGGTTTCCGCCCGGCGAAGCCCTCGTCGAGGCCATGCCAGTAGCGGATCTCGTCTTCACCGACCTGCCAGCAGAGCAGGATCTCCTCGCCGTCGCGGAGGGCGGGGAAGTCGAGCAGGCCGCGATCGAGGTCCTTGACCAGGACGCCGGCGGCCTGGATCCGCTCGACGGAGGCGGCGAGCGCCGACGCAGCCCGCTCGAGCTCCGCGTCGGCTTCCGCGAAGTCGGACGGAGTCAGGTCGCCGCCGTTCGTCCCGACCTGTGCCCCGAGTGTCGCCCGGTGGCCTTGAGCCTCGGCGAGCTCGCGGCGCCGCGCGACCATCTGCTCGGCCACAGGCCTGAGCTCCTCGAGCGCATCGTTTGCCTCTTCGAGGGTGAAGTAGCGTCGGGCGGCCACCCGCGTATGATCCGCGCCGTCGTGCCGACCGGTCAACAAAGGGCTGATGGGAAATTCGGCGGCAGTCGGGGGCGCTCCAGACCAAGCAGGGCAGTGCGGTCGTTCGCGGCGCGTAGCAGCGCTACGCGTCGCGGGCGAACGTGCTGATCCGGCGCCGCGTCTGGAGCGTCATCCGGCCCGGCGGAATTTCGCATCAGGCCTTGCTTCGACCGGTCCTCGACTTGTTTCTGTGGAGCCGTGCGGCGATCTGGGCCGGGGTCGTACTCGCCTTCTTGCTCTTCGAGCCGAACCGAAACCCGCGGGCGGACCGCTGGGACGACCCGGAGGTGACACGCGACCTCGGTCTTCTCGTCGACGTCTGGGCGCGCTGGGACAGCGTCTGGGTCCTGCGCATCGCCGAGCACGGCTACGGTGCAGCCGAAGCGGGCGCGGCGGCCTTCTACCCTCTGTATCCGCTGCTCGTCGGGATCCTCGGTCGGATCCTGCTCGGCCACTACGTGCTTGCCGGAGTCCTGATCTCTC
Organism: Actinomycetota bacterium; assembly: GCA_046728705.1. Taxonomy (GTDB): domain Bacteria; phylum Actinomycetota; class Thermoleophilia; order Gaiellales; family Gaiellaceae; genus JACDAN01. Next base: position 335 of record JBKPFE010000166.1, on the reverse strand, counting down.
TTGCCGCCACGCTCGGCTCGCTCGCACTTCTCTACCAGCTTGCCGAGGCCAAGCTCGGGGCTCAGGGCGCCGGGCGGGCGGTGCTCTACCTTGCCATCTTTCCCTTCGCCGTCTTCCTCCAGGCCGTCTACAGCGAGTCGCTCTTCCTCTTCCTCACGCTCGCCGCGTTCATGCTCGCCGAGCGCGGAACCTTCTTGGGTGCCGGCGTCGCCGCCGGGCTTGCGTGGTTGACCCGCCCGCTTGCCGTCGCGCTGCTGCCGGCACTCGTACTGATCGCTTGGCGGTCGCCACAACGAGGCCGGGCGCTGCTCGAGCTGGCCGCCGCGCCGGCGCTC
>JBKPFE010000260.1:0-2426 GCA_046728705.1 Actinomycetota bacterium | reverse complement strand
CTGCGGGCGCATGGACTCCCAGACCGGCCAGGCGATCGTCGCCTTCGTGACGCTGAAGGGCGGGGTGGAAGGCTCACCTGAGCGGCTGGCTGAGCTCCGTGACCACGTCGGCAAGAAGATCGGCCCGATCGCCAAGCCGGCAAACATCGTCTTCACGCCCGAGCTGCCGAAGACCCGCAGCGGCAAGATCATGCGGCGACTGCTCCGGGATGTCGCCGAGAATCGGCCGCTCGGCGACACGACCACGCTTGCCGACCCGGCGGTCGTCGAGGAGATCCGCGAGCGCGGCGCCGTCGGAACGAGCGAGGAGTGAACCAGCGCCAACTCGGCGTCGACCTCTTCAACGAGGTCTGGCGCCTAATGGAGTCCCGCGAAGACGACGAGCGGATGCTGCACGCTGCGCACGCTTCGGCCTATCACTGGAGCGAGGCGCCCGAGTGCGAGCCGCGCAATCGCGCGCGCAGCGAGTGGCAGGTATCCCGCGTCTATGCAGTGCTCGGATGGGGCGAGCCGGCGCTGCATCACGCGCATCGTTGTCTTGAGATCTGCCGCGAACATCCCGAGAACATGGAGGAATGGGATCTGCCCTTCGCGTACGAGTCTCTCGCGCGCGCTCACGAAGTCGCGGGCAATCGGGACGAGGCTCGCCGCTTCACCGACGAAGCCAGGACCGCAGGCGAGCAGATCGCGGACCCCGAGGACCGCGAGCACCTCGAAGTGGCGCTTGGGAGCCTAGGCCGCTAGCAGCTTCTCGAAGCGCTCGGCGTCGTCGAAAGGGCCGATCAGGGCTAGGTTCAGGCCGTTCCCGCCGATCACGTCGCCGGCGACGCGCTGCACGTCCTCGACGGTGACCTTGTCGATCTCCTGCAGGATCTCCTCCGGCTCCGCAGCGCGCCCTTCCAGAACCTCGCGGCGCAGGCCGAACATGATCATCCCGTGCGGGCTCTCCGTCTGGAGGACGAAGCGCCCCTTGGCGACGTTCTTCGCCTTCTCGAGCTCGTCGGCAGGCACGGGCTCGTCGGCGATCTTCTTCAGCTCCCGCGCGATCGTCTCGATCGCGTCGTCGATCCGGTTGATGTCGACGCCTGCCTGCGAGTACAAGGTCCCGGCGTCGGTGTACGAGTGATTGGTGGCGAAGACGTAGTACGCGAGACCGCGGCGCTCCCGCACCTCGGTGAACAGCCGCGACGACATCCCCGTCCCCAGCACCGTCCCCACCAGCTGCAGCGCGTAGCGGTCGGGATGCTCGAGCGGATAGCTCGGGACGCCCATGCAGATGTGCGCCTGGTCGGATTGCTTCGAGTGCACCTTGACGCGCGGTCCCGAGCCGTTCACCGGCTCGACCGGCGGGGGCGCGCCCGGATCGCCGGACTCGACCTCGCTCAGCAGCGCCTCGAGCTCGTCGCGCACGCTCTCGGGGAAATTGCCGGCGATGCCGACGACCATGCGCGGCGAGCGGTACCACTTCTGGATGTACTCGAGGAAGGTCTCGCGCGTCGCCGCCCGCACCGTCTCCTTGCGCCCGATGATGTCCCAGCCGAGCGGTTGATCGTCCCAGAGGAGCTGGTGGTAGACGCCGGAGATGTAGTCGCGCGGCGTGTCGAAGTACATGTTCATCTCCTCGATGATCACGCCCTTCTCGCGGTCGATCTCCTCGGGATCGAACTTCGAGTGGCGGAGCATGTCGACGAGGACGTCGAACGCGTGCTCCCGGTGCTCGGCCGCGCACTTGACGTAGTAGCCCGTGTACTCCTTGCCGGTGAAGGCGTTGAACTCGGCTCCGATCCCGTCCAGCTCGAGCCCGATCTGCTGCGCCGTCGGGCGCCGCTCGGTGCCCTTGAAGAACATGTGCTCGGCGAAGTGCGCGATCCCGCTGGTGTCGGGCGTCTCGTAGCGCGAGCCAGCGGCGAGCATGATGAAGCACGCGACCGACTGCACCTGCGGCATCGGCGCGGACAGCAGCCGCACGCCGTTCGAGAGCGTCTGCCGCTCGAACACGCTCATACGGGAACGCCTTCCAGGCGCTCGCGCCAGTCGGCGGGAAGCTCCCTCGAGCCGTTGGTCGCGTAGTCGTAGGCAACGAGGACGAACTTGCCCTCGGCAGCGAGCCTTCCGTCCGCACGCACTTCCTGCTCGAGGTCGAAGCTCTTCGTCCCGATTCTCCCGGTCCGGACGCCGACCTCGACCTGCTCCCCGAGCTCGACCGGCGAGCGGAAGTCGACCTCCGCCCGCGCCCGGAGCAGGCTCTCGAGCGGGTTGCGGCCCAGTCCGAGCGACTTGAAGTAGGCGAGCCGCGCCGACTCCATGTAGGTCATAAAGACGGCGTTGTTGACGTGCCCCATGCCGTCGAGATCGCGAAAGCGCACCGATTCCCGGTGCACGAAGTCGAAGCCGTCCACCCGCCGGATGGTATAGACGGGGCGGTG
>JBKPFE010000125.1:0-1387 GCA_046728705.1 Actinomycetota bacterium | reverse complement strand
CTGCTGGCCGGAACCGCTCTACTCGTGGCCGCAATCGGCTTCAGCCGCCTCTACCTCGGCGTCCACTTCCTCTCCGACGTGCTGGCCGGGTACGCGGCGGGCGTGGCCTGGCTTGCGCTGCTCTACGTGGCGCTCGAGGTGCGGGCCCGGTACGCCTGGCGAGCCTGACGTTTCGTTTCTTCCACGGCGCGCGACAATATGGGAGAGATGCAAGACGAACGGCTCACGGCCCTAATAGAGCTGGGAGAGCGTGAGGGCTGCCTCGAGCTGTCCGAGGTCTCACGCGTGGCCGAAGCAGCGGAGCTCGACGACGAAGAGATCGAGCGGCTGTACGAGGACATCCAGAAGCGCGGCATCGAGCTGAGCGACGACTGCGCGCGGTCGGCGGCGTCCCAGTCGACCTACGTCAACGGCGATCTCGCCGAGTCGACCACCGATGCGCTCCAGCTCTTCCTGAACGAGATGGGCAAGTACAAGCTGCTCACGGCCGAGGAGGAGGTCGAGCTCGCGAAGCGGATCGAGCGCGGCGACAAGGAGGCCAAGGACCTGATGGTCAACTCGAACCTTCGCCTCGTCGTCTCGATCGCGAAGAAGTATCAGGGTCACGGTCTCTCGCTGCTCGACCTGATCCAGGAGGGGATCATCGGGCTGATCCGCGCTGTCGAGAAGTTCGACTGGCGCCGGGGCTTCAAGTTCTCGACCTACGCGACGTGGTGGATCCGGCAGGCCGTTCAGCGCGGCGTTGCGAACAAGGCGCGCGAGATCCGGATCCCGGTTCACATCGTCGACCGGGAACGCAAGATCGCACGCGTCGAGCGAGAGCTGATGGCCAAGCTGGGTCGGGCACCCGAGGAGGAGGAGATCGCCAAGGCGGTCAAGCTGCCGCTCAAGAAGGTGCGCGAGGTCCGAGAGGCCGCGCGGGCCGTCACCAGCCTCGACCGGCCCGTGGGCGAAGAAGGCGAGATCTCGCTCGGCGACCTTGTCGCGGGCGACGAGGCCGGGCCCGAAGAGACGCTCCACGTCAGCCTCGAGGAGGAGATGCTTCGCCGCGCGGTCGCGGCTCTCCCCGACCGGCAGCAGGAGGTCGTCAAGCTCCGCTACGGCCTCAACGGCGACGGCAATCCGAAGTCGCTCGACGAGATCGGCCGTCAAATGGGGCTGACCCGCGAGCGGGTCCGGCAACTCGAGGCCGAAGCCCTTGAGCGATTGGCCGTGAACCGCGAAATCGAAGCGCTGCGCGCTGCCTGAGCCTGTCCCGACCGTCTTCGTCGACGCCGAGAACGTCCGTCGCTCGCTGTGGCCGAACATTCCGCGCGAGGAGCTCGTCGAGCTCGTCGACGCCTGGGGCGAGCGGGAAGACGTCCGTCCGATCGTCGTCTTCGAGGGG
>JBKPFE010000346.1:0-2043 GCA_046728705.1 Actinomycetota bacterium | reverse complement strand
AAGCCGTTCGTCTTCTGCGCCGGGGCCGACATCAACGAGTTCCACGGCGTCGATCCCGAGCGGGCGCGACTGGGGAGCCGGGTCGGCCACGTGCTCTTCAGGCGGCTCGCGGAACTGCCTTACCCCACGCTCGCCGCGATCAACGGCGCGTGCCTGGGCGGAGGGCTCGAGCTCGCGCTGCACTGCGACTACCGGACGATCTCGACCGCCGTGCGCCACTTCGGCTGCCCGGAGGTCTTTCTCGGGCTTTTCCCGGCCTGGGGCGGCACGCAGCTGGTTCCGAGGCTCGCCGGCGTCGATGACGCGATTCGAGTGATCGTCACGAACCCCCTGCGCCAGAACAAGCTGCTCACGGGCGCCGAAGCACACGAGCTGGGGCTTACGGATGCGCTGCTCGAGCCAACCGAGTTCCTCGACGACTCAATCGCGCTCCTCCGCGAGCGGCCCGAAAGGCCACGTCCAGGGGCCAGGCCCCTGGACACCGCCGAAGCGGCCGAGGCGGTGGCGAAAGCACGACGGCAGCTGGACGACTCCCTCCACGGCGCCGCGCCGGCGCCCTACAAGGCGCTGGACCTGATCGAGGGCGCCGCCTCCGGCTGGAGCATCGAGGAGGGCTACGCCGCCGAGGAGGGGGCGATCGCCGAGCTGCTTCCCAGCCGCCAGGCGCAGGCCTCGCTCTACGCATTCGACCTCATCGAGCGGCGGGCGAAGCGGAACCCGGGTCGGCCAGACGCCGAGGCCCGCACGATCGCGAAGGTCGGGATCGTCGGCGCCGGCTTGATGGCCACGCAGCTCGCCACCCTCTTCCTCCGCCGGCTCGAAGTCCCGATCGCGATCCGCGACCTCGACCAGGAGATCGTCGACCGGGCGCTCGCCGGGATCCAGGCGGAACTCGAGACCCTCGTCCAGAAGGGGCGGTACGACGAGGGCAAGGCTCGTTTCCTCGCCTCGCTCGTCAGCGGCGGCACGGGCTACGACCACTTCGCCGACTGCGACTTCGTGCTCGAGGCCGTCTTCGAGGAGATGGCGGTCAAGCAGGAGGTCTTCGCCGAGCTCGAGGCCGTCGTCTCGCCCGAGTGCGTGCTCGCCACGAACACGTCCGCGCTCTCGGCCACCGACATGGGCGCGAACCTCGAGCACCCGGAGCGCCTCGCGGGGCTGCACTTCTTCAACCCTGTCGCCGTCCTGCCGCTCGTCGAGATCATCCGCACGCCTGAGACCGACGACACGACGCTGGCCACGGTCTGGGAGGTCGCGGCGAAGCTCCGCAAGCGTCCTGTCCTCGTCAAGGACGCGCCCGCGTTCGTCGTCAACCGCGTCCTCACGCGGATGACTGTCGTGCTCATGGACGCGCTCGAGCAGGGGAACACGGTCGAGGAGACGGACGAGGCGATCCTCCGGCTCGGCATGCCGATGGCGCCGTCCGTCCTCCTCCAGATGGTCGGGCCGCGCGTCGCGAACCACGTGCTCCAGACGCTGAACGAGGCCTACCCGGATCGCTTCCCGCTCTCGGAGACGCTCGCCAACTACGCGGAGGGGAAAGACGAGATCGCGGTGCGCGGTGACGCCGGACGCAGCGTCGACGAGCTCCAGCAAGCGGCACTCGAGGCGATCGCCGACGAGATCCGGCACCTGCTCGACGAGGGCGTGGTCGGGAGCGCAAAGGATGTCGATACGGCGCTCCTCCTCGGTGCCGGCTGGCCGTTCTTCCTGGGCGGGATCACAAAGTACCTGGATCAGGCCGGAATCTCCGAGCGCGTCGCCGGCCAGCCACTCGCTGAACTGAGAGCTATAGCTCCCGCCTGAAGTTCGGGTACACTGCTGCTACAGCGCTCGCATGGAGATCGAGCGGGCGCGATCTTTCTTCGGAGGTTGCGGCACTCGAAACGTGCCGCCCGTGTTGCACGAAGCTGTCGAGCAAACCACGGTTCCTACTCAGGCGACGCACCCACTGGTCGAGGATGTCGAGCGCTCGGAAACCTGGGCGGGCGAGCCGTTTCTCCACCCCGACGAAGACCCCGACATCGTGCTCGCTCCCGGCAC
>JBKPFE010000318.1:0-2384 GCA_046728705.1 Actinomycetota bacterium | reverse complement strand
TCACCACCTTTCGCGGCCCGAGCTGCAGCGCGACGCGGCGGGCGTCGGCAGCAACGATGAGGCCCGCGGCCAAACCGCGGCGCAGCGGCCTCGGTCGGTTGCCGTCGAGACGCCAGATCGTCCGGTCGATGCGGCGCGAGCTGAGGATCCGCTCCGTACCGACGACCACGAGACCACCGTGGCCGGCTATTCCCTCGACGCGGACGCCGGAGTGGAGCAGGCCGGGCGTGTTCTTGCCCACGAGGACCTCACGGGGCCGGGCTGAGCCTCGATCGAAAACACGCACGGAGTGGCTGATCGAGTCGATGTACGAGTTGTCGCAGTCGAAAACGATTCGCCTGCCGGAGAGGGTCGGCCACCCGAGTCCTCGGCATCCCGCGACCACGCGCCGGTCGAGCGTGCCGCTGTCGAGTGACCACAGCAAGAGCGGGGGGAGTGTGCGAAAGCTTTCGAACTCGAGCGACGGAGGCGCGATGACCACCCGGTTGCCTTCGGCCGAGACGACCCCGACGGGCTGGGGAACGCGGAGCAGTCTCGCTCCATTCGGTAGTGGCTCGATCGCCGGGCGCGGAGGCTGCTCGGTGGCGTGTTCGCTCGCGATCCACCCGATCGGCCGGTTCGACCCACCGTCGGGGTAAGCGCGCGTGAGCTGCCGCCGCTCCGACCCCTCGTGGCTCACGATCAAGACCTGCGGGAGCTCTTTGGGGCCGGAGTCAAGAGTCGGTGCGCTCGCAAGGAGCAGATGCTCGCCGTCGGGCGACCAGATCGGTGGGTCTGCGGTCCCGGAGAGCTTGCGGATCGGGCGTCCATCTCGAGCGTCGACGACCACGATCCCGGCCGCGCTCGTGTCGAATATCGGCGGGAAGGAGAGAAATGCAAGCTGGGCTCCGTCGGGCGACCAGGTTGGGACGCCGCTCGCGTTGCGAACGAGCCGTCTGGGAACACCGCCGACCTCGACGATGTAGAGATCCTCGGCTTCCGCCTCAGGGTCTCCTCCGATGAACGCGATGCGGTTTCCATCGGGTGCCCAGACGGGGCCACCGGACGCGCCCGAGAGGAGGTGGGTGAGGAGCGTCCGGACGCGACCGTCGGACCCGATCACCCAGAGGCCGTCCTCCGCCGCGTAGGCGATGCGCCGCCCGTCCGGGGACCACGACGCACTGCCGTCCCCGCCGCGCCGGGTGAGGCGAAGGCGCCCGGTGCCATCGGCGGCGACGACCGACAGACCCCCGGGCGAGGCGTACGCGACCCGCTCGCCGTCCGGCGACCATGCCGCGTCATAGATCTCGCCGCGGGCCAATCGGCGGCGGCTGCCTTCCTCCAGATCGAAGACCCAGAGACCGTCGCACACCACCAGCACGCGCCGACCATCCGGCGAGATCGTCGGCAGGACGCGCGGCGCCGTTGGAATTCCGAGAACTCTGGCCGGGCCGCCGCCGTCCGACTCCATCGCATAGAGCGCGTAGTCGCCGTCGCGGTCGCTTGCGAACAGGATCTTCCGCTCTTCGTTCTCATGGAGGCAGCCCGTCGCGGCGAGCGCCAGCCCGATCGCAAGCCCAGCCAGCAGTCGACGGTCCAGGAGGCGAGTGTAGAGCTACCCTGTGGCGATGTCCCAGCAGCTCGGCAGCTTCGAGAAGTTCCTGCGCGTCGGCGAGGGCCGACGGCTAAAGCAACTCAAGAAACAGGCCGAGTACATCACCTCGCTCGAGCCTGAGTTCGAGGCCCTTTCCGACGACGAGCTCGCGGCCAAGACGCCCGAGTTCCGCCAGCGGATCGAGAACGGCGAGGCGCCGGAAGACGTCCTCTTCGAGGCGTACGCCGCCGTCCGCGAAGCCTTCAAGCGCACCATGGGAATCCGCCTGTTCGACGTCCAGCTAATGGGCGGGATCGTGCTTCACGAAGGGGACATCGCCGAGATGAAGACCGGCGAGGGGAAGACCTTCGTCGCCGTCCAGCCGCTGTACCTGAATGCGTTGACGGGCAAGAACGTCCACCTGGTGACGGTCAACGACTACCTCGCGAAGCGCGACGCCGAGTGGACGAAGCCTGTCTGGGACGCCCTCGGCATGCGCGTCGGCTTCATCCAGAACATGATGCCGTTCAACGAGCGCAGGGAGGCCTATGGGGCCGACGCCACCTACGGGACGAACTCCGAGTTCGGCTTCGACTACCTGCGCGACAACATGGCCGTCTCGCTCGACGGCGTAGTTCAGCGCGGCCACGGATACGCGATCGTCGACGAGGTCGACTCGATCTTGATCGACGAGGCGCGGACGCCGCTGATCATCTCCGGCGAGCCGGAGACCGCCGCGCAGACCTACTACGACTTCGCCCGGGCTGTGAAGGTGCTCGAGGGCATCCAGAGCCAGGGCGTCGCCAAGGGC
>JBKPFE010000230.1:0-3905 GCA_046728705.1 Actinomycetota bacterium | reverse complement strand
CGCCGCACCGCCTCGGTCAGCTGGCCGCCCTCCTCGAAGCCGACATAGCCCGGCGGCGCGCCGACCAGCCGGGCGACGGTGTGCCGCTCCTGGTACTCGGACATGTCGAGCCGGACCATGGCGCGCTCGTCGTCGAACATGAACTCGGCGAGGGCACGAGCGAGCTCGGTCTTGCCGACGCCGGTTGGGCCGAGGAAGACGAACGAGCCGATCGGGCGGTTCGGGTCCTGCAGCCCTGAGCGGGCCCGCCTGAGCGCGTTGGCCACGGCCGCGACGGCCTCGTCCTGGCCGACGACCCGCTCGTGCAGCCGCTCCTCCATGTGGATCAGCTTCTCGGTCTCGCCCTCGAGCAGCTTGTCGACGGGGATCCCGGTCCAGCGGGCGACCACGGCGGCGACGTCGTCCTCGTCGACCTCCTCCTTGACCATCGGGTTCTCGACGACGGCGCCGTCGCGCTGCGCCAGCTCCTTCTCGAGCTGCGGCAGCTCGCCGTAACGGATCTCTGCGACGCGCTGGAGCTCGCCGGCCCGCTCGGCGCGCTCGGCCTCGTAGCGGAGCTCCTCGATCCGTGCCATCACCTCCTTGACCCGCTCGAGCGCCTCCTTCTCGGTCGCCCAGCGGGCAGCGAGCTCGTTCCGGCGCTCCTGCGCCTCCGCCAGTTCGCGCTCGACCGGCTCGCGCACCTCCTCCGACTCCTTGCCCATGGCGGCCAGCTCGATCTCGAGCTGGCGGACCCGCCGATCGGCCTCGTCGAGCTCGATTGGCGACGAGTCGATCTCCATGCGCAGCCGCGACGCCGCCTCATCGACGAGGTCGATCGCCTTGTCCGGCAGCTGGCGGTCGGAGATGTAGCGATCGGAGAGCACGGCGGCCGCGACCAGCGCCGCGTCGCGGATGCGGACGCCGTGGTGCGCCTCGTAGCGCTCCTTCAGCCCGCGCAGGATCGCGATCGTGTCGGCGACGGACGGCTCGCCGACGAAGATCGGCTGGAAGCGCCGCTCCAGCGCCGCGTCCTTCTCGACGTGCTTCCGGTACTCGTCCAGCGTGGTCGCGCCGATCGCGCGCAGCTCGCCGCGCGCGAGCATCGGCTTGAGCATGTTCGCCGCGTCGACAGCACCCTCGGCCGCGCCGGCGCCGACGATCGTATGCAGCTCGTCGATGAAGAGAATGATCTGACCCTCGGCGTTTCGGATCTCCGTGAGGACGGCCTTGAGCCGCTCCTCGAACTCACCGCGGTACTTCGAGCCTGCGAGCAACGCGCCGATGTCGAGCGCCCAGACCCGCTTGCCCTTCAGTCCCTCGGGGACGTCGCCGGCGACGATCCGCTGGGCGAGCCCTTCCGCAATCGCCGTCTTGCCGACGCCCGGATCACCGATCAGCACCGGGTTGTTCTTCGTCCGGCGCGAGAGGACCTGGATCACACGCCTGATCTCCTCGTCCCGCCCGATGACCGGATCGAGCTTCCCCTGCTCCGCGAGCTCGGTCAGGTCGCGGCCGAACTTCTCGAGCGCCTGGTAGGTGCCCTCCGGGTCCTGGCTCGTCACCCTCTGGCCGCCGCGGACCTGCTGAAGCTTGGCGAGCAGCTCGTCGCGAGGCACGACGTCGAGCGCCAGCAGCAGGTGCTCGGTCGACACGTACTCGTCCTCGAGCTGACGCGCCTCGTCGAAGGCGCGGTCGAGGACGCGGGAGAACTCGACGGCCACCCGCGGCTGTTGCGCACCGCCCTCAACCGCGGGCTTGCCGCGCAGCGTCGTCTCGGCCTCGGCGCGCAGCGCACCGGCATCGGGAACCAGCTGCTGGGGCAGCTCCTGGTCGAGCAATGCCAGCAGCAGATGCTCCGGGTAGACCTCTGGGTTGCCCAGCCGGCGCGCCAGCTCCTGCGCGGCGCCGACGGCCTCCTGTGACTTGATCGTGAGCTTGTTGAAATCCATCAGCGTCCTCTCCGGACCGGCAGCGTCGGCTCCTCCCAGATCACGAGCTCGCGCTTGTACTGCCGCTCGACGTCGCGCATCCGCTCACGCATCTCTCGTTCGAGCCGGTCGAAGCGCGCCTGCATCTTTCGGAGCTGATCCTCCAGCCGAAGAACGTGCTCGACCCCGGCCAGGTTGAGCCCGAGCTCGGTTGTCAGACGCTGGATCAGCCGCAGCCGCTCGAGGTCGCGCTCCGAGTAGAGCCGCGTGTTCCCGGCGGTCCGCTTCGGCCGCACCAGTCCCTTCTGCTCGTAGATGCGGAGCGTCTGCGGGTGCATGCCGACGAGCTCGGCGGCAACGGAGATCATGTAGCGGCCTCTGTCGTCCATCACGAGACCTTCCTCAGCTGCTCGTAGAGCTCGCGCTGCTTCTTGTTCAGCTTCTTCGGCACCTCGAGACGCAGCCGCGCCAGCACGTCGCCCTTACCGCCCTTGAGCTTCGGCGCGCCGCGGCCCTTGATCCGCATCAGCTTGCCGTGCTCCGACCCGGCCGGAACCTTCATCGAGACCGGGCCCTCCGGCGTCGGCACGTCCACCTCGGTCCCGAGCGCGGCGTCGGCGAGCGAGACCGGCACGTCGACGACGAGATCCGCGCCGCGTCGCGCGTAGATCGGCGAGGCGGCAACGCGGGTGACGACGTGGAGATCACCAGGCGGACCGCCGTTGAGGCCGACCTCGCCCTTGCCTTTCAGCTTTAGACGAGTCCCGTCCTTGACGCCCGGCGGAATCTTCACGGAGTAGCGCTTCGTCCGGCGCTCGCGTCCGGTCCCACGGCAGCGCGGACAGGGATCCTCGATCACGGTCCCGTTCCCCCGGCAGCGGGGACAAGGCTGTGAGAGCGCGAACAGACCCTGGCTCTCGGAGATCACGCCGCGGCCGCGGCACTCGGGGCAGATTCTCGGCGAAGTGCCGGGCTTGGCGCCCGAGCCGCCGCAGTCGCTGCAGGCGGTTTCGACCTCGACCGGGATCCGCGTCTCGATCCCCTTGAGCGAATCCTCGAACGAGAGATTGACCTCCACCTCGAGGTCGGCGCCGCGCTCGGCGCGCGAGCGCTGCTGCGCGCCGCGGCCACGGCCGAAGAGGCCGCCGAAGATGTCGCCGAGGTCGCCGAGGTCGCCGAAGTCGAAGGTGGCGTCGCCCGGTTGGAAGCCGCGGCGCCCGTCAGTGCTCCCGAACGTGTCGTACTGCTTGCGCTTCTCGGTGTCCGAGAGCACGTCGTATGCGTGCTGGACCTCCTTGAAGCGCTCCTCGGCATCCGTGTCCCCCGGGTTCTTGTCGGGGTGGTACTGCCGCGCGAGCTTGCGGTAGGCCTTCTTGATCTCGTCGGCCGAAGCGCCCTTCGGGACTCCAAGGGCGCTGTAGAGATCCTTAGTCGCTGCCACGCTACGTGTCCTAGTTACGGCGCCTCCGGCGCACTAGCAATCACCACGCGGGCCGGGCGGATCACCCGATCGCCGAGCCGGTAGCCCTTCTGGAGGACCTCGATCACGCTGCCCTCTTCGGCCTCCGACGGTTGCGAGAGCAGCGCCTCGTGGACATGGGGATCGAACTTGCCGTCGGTGTGCACCTCCTCGAGACCCTCCTTCCGGAGCACCTCGGCGAAGGAGCGCGCCACCAGCGCGACCCCTTCCTCGAGCTTCGCCTCCTCGTGGGCCTCGGCGGCCTCGAGCGCCCGCTCGAGGTCGTCGAGCACCGGCAGGAGCTCGTTCACCAGCCGCTCGTGGGCGCGGGGGGCCAGGCTTTGCTGGTCACGCGCGACCCGCTTGCGGTAGTTGTCGAACTCCGCCTGGAGGCGCTGGAGCGTGTCGAGCAGCTCGTCGCGCTCCTTGCGGACCGCCTCGAGCTCGTCGATTTCGGGCTCGCGCTCGACCTGCTCCTGCTCGGCCTCGTCGGTGCGGACTTCGTCCGTCATTAGGAGGTCTTCGCCTCCTCCTCG
>JBKPFE010000370.1:0-7148 GCA_046728705.1 Actinomycetota bacterium | reverse complement strand
CCCGTGCGAGGTGTACTCGCAGAGGCAGACGTCCGTGACCAACACGAGCTGCGGGACCCGGTCGCGGACTGCACGAAGCGCCCGCTGGACGATCCCGTCGTCGTCCCACGCACCCGAGCCGCGCTCGTCCTTCTTCTCGGGTAGCCCGAAGAGGAGCAGCGCCGAAAGCCCGAGCGCGGCGCACTCCTCCGCCTCGGCGACGAGCTCGTCGACGGTAAAGCGGGTGAGCGCCGGCAGCGCCTCGTTGCGGAGCGGCTCGGGAGCGACGAAGACCGGCAGGACGAAGTCGTCGAGGTCGAGCCGCGTCTCACGGACGAGCGCGCGAAGGGCGCCCGTCCGTCGCAGGCGGCGCAGCCGGGTGACCGGGAACGTGCTCATCTAGAACGGACGTTAGCCGCCGGCGGCGGTGGCGCTTCCTCGATCTCCACCTCAACGGGCAACGGCCCGGCCTCCTCCCAAGGCTCGAGCTTGACCCGCTCGCCGATGAACTCCCACAAGGCTCGGAACCCGGCGAGCAGCGGCAGCGCCACGAAGATGCCCGGCAGACCGTAGATCTCGCCTCCCGCGAGCAGGCCGAAGATCACGAGCAGCGGGTGGAGCCGCAGCGCACTGCCCATCACGTTCGGAACAACGATGTGGCCCTCGATCTGGTGGATCCCGAGGAAGAGCAGCGCCACCCAGATCGCCGAGACCGGGTCGACGATCAGCGCGTAGATCACTGGCGGGATCGCCCCGAGCCAGGGACCGAGGTATGGAATCAGCTCCGTCACGGCCACCCAGGCCCCAAACAGGAGCGCGTACCGGTCCATCCCCTCGGCCCAGCCGAGAGTCCCGAGCACCCACAGCCCGACGCCGGCGCTGACCCCGATGATCAACGAGAGCAACAGCTGTCCCCGGACGTAGCCCGCGAGCGCGCTCTCGATCCTCGGGATCAGCGAGCCGGAGCCCGGATGCGGCGGGAAGCGCCGGTCGATGGCCGCCGACAGGCGCCCCATGTCGAGGAGCATGTAGATCGAGACGACGATGATCAGGACGAGGCTGAAGAGCAGCTCGAAGATCGACAGCGCCGCGCCTTCAAGGAAGTCGATCGCGCGGGAGGTGTACTCCTGCGGGTCGGCGTCACGCAGCGAGTCGACGAAGTCCTGGCCCTGCTCTCGGACCTCGATCCGCTCCAGGCCGTGGTCGTCGAGCCAGCCCTGGAGGCGGTCGACGTCGCGCTCGGCGTCCGTCTGGCCGGTCTGTCCGCGCTCGACCGTAAGGTAGGTGTCGATCCGGTCCGCAGCCTCGCGTGACTGGTCGACGACGACCGCGCCGAGCGCGATCACGCCGACCACGAGCGCGGCGGCGAAGCTCAGGTAGACGAAGGCGATCGAGATACCACGGGGGATCCGAAGCCGACCAAGCGCCCGCACGAGGGGATCGAGCAGCAGCGCGATCAGTGCCGCGACGAGGAACAGGAAGACCACGTGAGCGACCGTGCTCGCCAACGTCCACAGAAACAGCAGCGCGAGCGGCAGCCCGACCAGCTGGATCCAGCGCGGAATCTCGATCTTCGACGCGTCGGTCGGCATCGTCAGGATCGTACTCCCGAGATCTGGCTCGACCAGATTTGGAGCACGCCTGGAGCTGGGGAAACCTCCCGGTTTCCCCAGCCCCCTTCCACGGCCTCGCGTCCTCGCCGGACGCGAGGGAGCGCTACGCGCTGGAATTTCCCGGAAGATGGGAACCTTGCGCTCGATCCTCAGGAAAACGCGGTGGAGTTGGCTCTAGACTCCGCCACCGCCGTGTCCCGAAGTGGCCAGTTGAAGCGCGCCCGCCGAGGCGTTAGCGTCCGCGCGATGCCTCCGCCCAAGGCAGTCGAGCGCGCGCGCCGCGCTCGCAGGCGGCGCGCTGCCGGTCACCAGCGGGCCAGGCGAGTCGCCCTGCTGGTGCTGGCATCGTCGGCCATCGGCATCACCCTCCTTCTGACGGCGTTCGGATCAGGCACTTCGACCCCCGTGCCGACCGCACCCGCCCCCGCCGAACGGTTGCTGCCCACGGGTCCGCCCCGCCCGCAGATCGTCGCGCTTCGCGACACTCTTCGGATCCAGATGCCGGTCGCGCAATCACGGGTGACGGCAATCGGCTACCACGGTGTCGACAGCGGCGCGCTCGAGCTCGAGCCGGTCGGCCAGCGGGCGAACGAGGGCGTACTCGGACGCTTCGTGCGCCGCGTCTTCGGCGGAGGCGACAGCAGGCTGGCCTACTACCAGCTCGGCGGCCGGGGGCCGGCGACGGCCGTGCTCGACGTCGGCGCCGCACCTGGAACGGACGTTTACGCGCCGGTCGACGGCACCGTCGTCGGCATCACCGATTTGGTCATCGGCGGTCGCCGATACGGCTTTCGGATCGACATCCAGCCCGCGAGTGCTCCGTCACTCGTGGTCTCCCTCACGCATCTTCGCTCCGATCCCGCGCTCAAGGTCGGCGGAGCGGTGACGGCCGCCACGACGAAGGTGGGCACCGTGCTCGACTTCTCGCGGGTCGAGCGGCAGGCGCTAGCCCGCTACACCCAGGATGCGGGCAACCACGTCTCGGTCGAGGTTCACCCCGCCGCGACGCTCGCGATCCCATAAGGCTCCTCTTCGTCGCCGATGTGAACGGTACGCCGGGCGTGCGCGCCGTCGAGCGGCTGCTCCCGGGCCTGCGCGAGGAGCTCGGCGCGGACTTCTGCGCCGTCAACGGCGAGAACGCCGCCGACGGGCTCGGGATCACGCCGCAGATCGCCGAGAAGATCCTGGCTTCGGGCGCCGACGTGATCACGCTCGGAAACCACACTTGGCGTCGCAAGGAGGTGATCCCGTACCTGGCGGAAGCCGACCGCGTCATCCGGCCGGCCAACCTGTCGAAGCACGCGCCCGGCCGCGGCCTGACGATCGCCGACGCGGCGAACGGGACGAAGGTCGCGGTCATCAACCTGCTCGGCCAGCTGTTCGTGGCGCCGCCGGTGGGGCCGTGGGAGGTGATCGACGACCTCGTTGCCGAGGCACGCCGGACGACTTCCGTGATCTTGGTCGACTTCCACGGCGAGGCGACGAGCGAGAAAGTAGGGATGGCGGCGTATCTCGACGGCCAGGTGACCGCCGTGCTCGGGACACACACGCACATCCAGACGAATGACGCGCGGGTGTTGCCGGGCGGAACGGCGGCGATCACCGATGCCGGGATGACGGGCCCGCACGACTCGGTGATCGGGGTGATTACGGAGATCGCAGTCGAGCAGATGCGAACCGGGATTCCGATCCGGTTTCGTACGGCCTCCGGCGGGGTGCGGCTCGAGGGCGTGCTCGTCGCCTGTGGCGACGACGGACGCGCTACGGGCTGCGAGCTCGTTCGGGTCGAACTCGAGTGATCAGCATCACTGTGAGCGCGATCAGCACGAGGTCGCGCACCAGCACGAGCCAGGAGGCGACCGTGTCGAACTCGAGCGCCAGCTCCCAGTAGCGGA
Organism: Actinomycetota bacterium; assembly: GCA_046728705.1. Taxonomy (GTDB): domain Bacteria; phylum Actinomycetota; class Thermoleophilia; order Gaiellales; family Gaiellaceae; genus JACDAN01. Next base: position 3,661 of record JBKPFE010000370.1, on the reverse strand, counting down.
AGGGAAACCAGATCTGCGTCAGGACGAGCGCGGCCGCCAACAGGCCGCAGGCGGCAAGGCCGCGACGCCCGCCGATGAGCGGAACGAGCGGGATCAGCCAGATCAGGAACTGCGGCGAGAGCACCTTCCCGAACGCGACGAAGGCGCACACCGCTGCCGCACTTGCCGCCAGCAGCCGCCCCCGTTCCGCCGGGCCCCGCGCGTACCAGAGCCAGATCGCAATGAGCGCAGCTGCCTGCACGAGCGTCGAGGCCACCGAGAGAACGTCCGCTCCCGTTCCGACGAGGTTCTGCGACCCGTAACTCGACTCCATCGTCAGCTCGAGCCCGAACAGGTGATGGGACACGAGCAGCAGTCCGGCCCCGAGGCTCTCGATCTGCAGCGGGCGCCCCGCCTGGCGCCAGAACGAATCCCCCACGCCGCCGGGGGACAGCACCGCGAAGGGCAGCACGACCGCGACGACGACGGCCAGGAATGCTCCCGCGCAGATCAGCGCCTCGCGTCGGCCGCGCAGACGCCACACATGGGCGATGGCGACCGGGAGGAGCAGCGCTGGATAAAGCTTCGCTGCCGCCGCCAGGCCGAGCGTTCCGAATCCGAGCCGAAACCGACCCCCGACGAGCAGGGCAAGCGCGGCGACCGTCAGCGCCGCCGGCCAGAGATCGAAGCGCGTGAGCATCACCGAGCCGAGGGCGAGCGGCGCGGCGGCGAAGAAGAGCGGCGCCCAGGTTGCCGAAGCCACGGCGGCCACCAACAGGACGCAGGCGACGCCGAGCGCCGCCATCAGTCCCTCGAAGCGGCGCTCGTAGTCGCTCGAATCTCCCTCCCCCAGGGCGGGCAAGAGGAAGACCGGCAGGGCCGCGGGCGGATATTCGACGGCAAAGTCCCGATAGGGCACCTGCCCCTGGGTCATCGCCTCGCCATAGCGCTCGTAGACGGGCGTATCGACGATTTCGTTGCGCGCGTAGAAGCCGCGATGAAGTAGCGCCCAAAAGACGAGAAAGAGCGCGACCGCCGCCGCGGCGTTACCGAGCCGGAACCAGCTCGTGTTGCTCGCGGTCAAGTGTCGGCTGCGGCTCCCTCCGCTCGTGCCGAAGCGGTGCCAGCACCGCGAAGGCGACAAACGGGAAGAACCATGGGAGATAGAGATACGACCAGTGCGTGAGGACGAGCTCGAAGCCGATCAGGATCGCAGCGGTCAGCGCCGCGAATTGCAGCGGCGAGCGGCGGCGCGGATAGAACGCCAGCGCCACGGCGCCCCCGAGCACGACGCCGATCAGCGGTAGCTGCACGAGCCGGAGATCGGGGATCCCGGCCGCGTGGTACTGGCCCCAGTCCCAGATCGAGAACGGCGACTCACGGCCGAGCTGCCACCCAAATGTCCGGTCCCAGAAAACGCGCGCCGCGTGAGCAGCGTCGGGCTCGAGCAGCAGGATCGAGAAGGCGGCGAGCGTGGCCGCCGCAAACCCGGCAGCGAAAAGCACCGGCCCGCGCGGGCGGCGAAACCGCACCGCTTCCGGGTACCCGGCCCAGAGCGGGGCGACGAGGAGCGCCCCGAACTTCGTCCACCCGGCGAGGGCGCCGAAGATCCCGCGCGCCCAGGGCGACGACACGAGCCAGAACCCCCAGACCAGGAGTGCAGGCATCAGCGCATCGTTGGTGTTCGAGTTGGAGACGTATTGGGTGAACGGATACGCCGCCCAGGCGAACGCAAGCGTGGCCGCCAGGGGCAACCCGCCGAAGCGACGCCCAACCAGCACCAGCCCCAGCAACACCAACAGATCGAGCGCGATCGACGTGAAGTGGACAGCCGGAAGCGAGTCCCATCTACCGCTCCAGCCCAGCGCGAGGTATCCCGGGACGTAGGCGAGGTACGAGACCGGCCCGTACGTGTCGCCCCGCTCGTTCGACGACTCGCAGCGCCCGTTGGTCTGAATCCGCTCGCGGATCTCCCCCTCGGCGTCCGCCGGCCCGCACGCCTTGAGGTTCCCCTGGACGGGCATGTGTCCGTAGGGCATCTCGCCGTTCACGATCCGATGCGCGCCGACGACGCCCGAGTAGCCGACGTCGATCACGTTCGAGCCTTCGAGGTTGAGGCCGATCCGGAAACCGGCCAGGAAAACGGCGGCGGCCGCGAGCAGCCAGACGGGCCAGAACGCGGCGCGCATGGATGGGCTTCGTCCGCGGAGGCCGATCCAGATCATCCGCGCGAGCAGGTACGCGAACGCGGGATAGGCGAGGGGCATGCTCGTGAAGACATCGCCTCGGTTGAAGAACCAGAGTGAGGCGGAGAAGGACAGGAGGACGAGTAGGTCGAGCGTGCGCAGGCTGAGCGGCCGGCGCCAATCGATCAGCCCGACCAGGAAGAGGCCGCAGAACGCAAGCCAGACCGCCGTCCGGTTGAGCGTCTTCCCGCCGAAGGCGCCGGGATAGCCGCGCGCCATCTTCCAGGCGACCTGCGGGCCGGTCCAGGCCTCCGTCACCCGGCCCGTGGGGTCGTCCACCTTCCCGGTGGCGATCTCGCCCGCCTCCTCCCACCAGACGCGCACGGTCCAGTCGCCGTCTTTCGAGTGGAAGGTAGCGTCCTTGACGATGCCCCTAGTCGGATAGCGATCGAGCCAGTCGGCCACCTTCTCCTGCCGGAGGAAGATTCTCGTCGCAGCTTCTTCGCTGAGGCGGGCGTCAGCAGCGAGCGCCGCGGGCGCGGCGATCAAGGCCACAAGCAGGGCGATGAGGAGACGCACCCACCAGCAGCTTATTCTCCGCGTCAGGCACCGCTTGCGGTGCCGCCCTCAGGATGGCGGGCTCTGCCCGCCATCCGTCTGCAATGACCGGTCGACCCGGTCAAATCAATTCGAAGCAGCTTCTAAGTCGGTCACGGCTTTCGCCGAAAGCTCCAGAGCTTGTTGCCGACGAAGTTCAGCGGCATGACGAGGACGATCGCAATCGCCTGCGAGGGGACCTTCTCCAGCCCGAACGAGACGAGCGTCTCGAGCACGATCAGGTTCGCCACTAGGGCGCAGACAGCCACGATCAGGAACCGGATCCCCTGGTAGGCAACGTGGCCGCGCTGGCCTCGGAACGTCCACAGCCGGTTCCAGGTGTAGTTGTTCGTGACGGCGACGAGGAATGAGACGGTCGCCGCCACGAGGTGGTGCCAATCGAGCCCGAGCACGAGGGCACTGAAGACGGCCAGGTTGACGACGTAGCCGGTCGCGCCGACGGTGCAGAACTTTGCCAGCTGCACCCAGTTGTGTGGGCTTCTGAGGGCAGCTTGTGCGCGTCCGCCGGCAAGGGCGAGCGAGGTCGCGAAGGAGCGCGTCACGGACGCGAAAGTTAGCGGCCGCGCCGTCGTGCCGCCGCGGCCTCTTCTGGTCGGCGCCGCCAAGTCGGCGCGTTAGCGGCCGCGCCGTCGTGCCGCGGCCTCGTCTGGTCGGCGCCGCCGAGTCGGCGCCTTGTCTCAGGCCGCAGGGTCTTGGCTGGTCCGAAGCGTCGAGCCCCGCCGTCGGTAGAACTCGAGCTGGTCGGTGTCGAGCAGCGCAAAGGGTGACTCGATCTCGATCACAGAGTCGTGCGAGCCGGCCGCTGCCTGGGGCAGAAACCGATGCCTTCCGTCCTCACAACGAACCTCGAAGCCGATCACGCCTCGGCTCTCGCGGTC
>JBKPFE010000060.1:0-9130 GCA_046728705.1 Actinomycetota bacterium | reverse complement strand
GTGATCCTCAACGTCAATCGCCGCTACAAAGCACACGCGGGGATCCGTCTCGTCGGCCTGCCATGACCGGCATCTCCATCCTCCCGCTCGAGGGGATCCCGGAGGTGCGCGAGGGCGACGACCTCGCGGCGCTGATCGACGCTGTCGCTGAGCTCGAGGACGGCGACGTCCTGGTCGTCGCCCAGAAGGTGGTCTCCAAGGCCGAGGGCCGGATCGTCCGGCTGGACAAGGTCGAGGCGTCCGAGCGGGCCAAAGAGCTTGCCGCCGACCGTGACCCGCGCGAGCTCGAGGTGATCCTCGGCGAGGCGGTGCGGCTTGTCCGCACTCGGCCGCCGCTCGTGATCGCCGAGACCCGCCACGGGTTCGTCTGCGCCTCGGCCGGCGTCGACCATTCCAACGCCGGAGCGGCCGGGACACTCGTCCTGCTGCCCGTCGATCCCGACGCTTCCGCCCGCCGGCTGGCCGATCGGCTCGGAGTGGCGGTGATCATCAGCGACTCCTTCGGCCGCCCATTTCGCCAGGGGACGACCGACGTGGCCGTCGGCGTCGCCGGCCTCACGCCGCTACTCGACCTGCGCGGCGTGCGCGACTCCGTCGGCTACGAGCTGCGCACGACGACGATCGCCGTCGCCGACGAGATCGCCGGGGCCGCCGAGCTCGTCATGGGCAAGGCCCGCGGGATCCCCGCAGCGATCATCCGGGGCCTCGAGCTGCGCGGCAAGGGCAGCGCCCGCGACCTCGTGATGCCGGCCGAGCGCGACCTGTTTCGTTGAAGGTCGTACTAGTCCACGGCCTGACCGCCTCGACGGCGTGGTGGGAGCCGACGGTCGTGGCGCTCGAACCGAGGCACGACGTGCACGTCGTGCAGTTGCCGCGGCTTCGAATCCGCGAGGCAGCGCGCTGGCTCGCCGCGAGGCTCCAGGAAGAGGACCTCCGTGGAGCCGCCGTCGTCGGACACTCGTCGGGCGGGACGATCGCGGTGCTGGCCGCGGCCCAGGCACAGGAAGCGGTCGGCCGCCTCGTGCTGCTCGCTCCCGCGGGGATCTTCCCAAGCCGTTCGCGCCTCGCTTTCGCCGTGCCGCTTGCCGTCCAGGTGCTGCGAGCACCACGGCGGCTGCCGCACATGATTCGCGACTCGCTCCGGATCGGCCCCCTTCGCCTCTGGCTCATTGCTTCCGACCTGCTCAGCGTCGATGTTGCGCCAACCTTGCCGGAGATTCAGGCCCCGGCACTCGTGCTCTGGGGCGCGGACGATCCGCTCCTCTCACCGGCGCTCGGCCGGGTCTTCGCCGAGCAGATCCCGGATGCGCGCCTCGTCATCCTCCCGGAGTGCGGTCACATCCCGATGCTTGAGCGCCCCGCCGAGCTCCACCGCGAGCTGCTTGGCTTTCTCGGATGAACCGGTTGGCGCGCTACGTGGTTTCGCTGCCCGAGCGGATCGTTCGCACCGCGGCGGCAGTCGTCGGCGGCACGGTCCACGAGACCGCCCAGCTGCTGCTGCCTCGCCTGATCCGCCGCTCCCGCCTCTACGAGGTGAGCGCGAAGAACCTCCTCCGGATCCTCGTCGAGGGCGTCGGCGCCGTGGAAGGCTCCTCGACCGCGGACCCGAAAGCGGCGGGAGCGAGCGAGCTCGCGGTCCGGAAGGGAGCGGGGAACGTGGTCGAGCTCGGCTCGATCCTCGCGTTCGGGTTCTCGCCGCTCTGGCTGCTGGCGGCGGCCTCGGACGTCACGCACGGCTCCCGCGTCTATATGCGCGAGCTCGTCGAGGAGCTGAAGGCGGCCGGCGTCGTCGCCGAGGAGGCCGACATCGGCTCGGTCGACGAGCTGCTCGGCGTGTTCGAAGGGACCTCCGGCCGGACGGCGCGGCTGATCGACCTGCCGCCGCTCGAGGTCGAGGAGCTGAGGACGTCGCTCGAGGAGCTCCGCTCGGGCGCCACCGACCTGCCCTCCCCGGAGGAGCTGGCGCGCGTCTACCGCGGCCTCCGGATGCAGGCCGCGCAGGAGGACCGGTCCGTGCTGGAGGTCTCGAGCGGCATCGGGCTCGCATTCCTGCTCTCGGCGCGGAACGTGTCACGGACCCACCTCGTGGCGCCGTACCGCGAGGACTGGCAGCCGCTCAGGAATGAGGGCTTCGGAGCCTACGCGACTCGGGTCGGACGCCCGTACGCTCGCGCGGTCACAGGGCATTTCCATCCCGAGCAAGAGACCTATACGGAGCGGTTTCTGGCCCGCAACGAGCCCGGCACGGAGCTCAGCTTCTGCGACGAGATCGAGGGCGGCTTCGGCTGGCAGGTCGACGAGCGGATGCAGCGGACGTCGCATGCGCTCGCGGGCGAGGACGGCGTGTGGATCTTCGACCCGATCGCCTGGGAACCCGCGCTCGAGCGTATTTCCACGCTGGGGAAGCCGGCCGGCGTCGTCCAGCTGCTCGACCGCCACAAGCGCGACTGCGCCGAGGTCGCGACGCTGCTCGGCGTCCCGCACTTCGCCGTTCCGGACCACGAGCTCCCGGGCCTGGAGCTGATCGCCGTCGTCGACTTCCCCTTTTGGCACGAGCTCGCCGTCTGGGTTCCGCGCCGGCAGGCGCTCGTCTCCGCCGATGCGCTCGGGACGGCGCCGTACTTCCGCGCCGACGACGAGCCGCTCGGCGTCCATCCGCTGCTGCGCATCAAGCCGCCCCGCGAACTCGCGCGCTACGAGCCTCAGCATGTTCTTTGCGGCCACGGCGCGGGCGTCCATGGGCCGGACGCGCCCGCCGCGCTTCGAGAGGCGCTGACGACCGCCCGCCGCCGGCTCCCACGCGCCTGGCTCGGGGCGGTTCGCAGCTAGATGCGGGCCATGCTCCTGATGGCGCCGGGCCGGCCGCTCGAGGAGCGCGAGCTTCCAGTGCCCAAGGCCGGCGCGGGCGAGGTACTCGTCCGGGTCGCCGCCTGCGGCGTGTGCCGAACCGACCTCCACATCGCGGACGGAGAACTGCCCGACCCGAAGCTGCCGCTCGTGCTCGGGCACCAGATCGTCGGGCGGATCGAGGGGAGCGGCGAGCGAATCGGGATCCCCTGGCTCGGCTGGGCGGACGGCGTCTGCCGCTACTGCCGGTCCGGTCGCGAGAACCTCTGCGACGAGGCTCGGTTCACCGGCTTTCACCGCGACGGCGGCTACGCCGAATACGCGGTCGCCGACGAGCGCTTCTGCCTGTCGTTGCTGGATGGCTACGGCGACGTCGAGGTCGCTCCGCTCCTCTGCGCCGGGCTGATCGGTTACCGCGCGTTGCGGTTCACCGGCGAGGGCGAGCGCCTGGGGCTGTATGGCTTCGGGGCCTCCGCCCACATCGTCGCGCAGGTCGCCCGCCATCAGGGCCGGCGCGTCTTCGCCTTCACCCGCCCCGGCGATCTGTCCGGGCAGGAGTACGCCCGCACGCTCGGCGCGGAGTGGGCGGGCGATTCAACCGCCGCGCCTCCGGAGGAGCTCGACGGCGCCATCATCTTCGCGCCGGTCGGCGCCCTGGTCCCGGCTGCCCTGCGCGTTCTCGCCAAGGGCGGGATCGTCGTCTGTGCGGGAATCCACATGAGCGACATCCCTTCGTTCGAGTACGAGCTGCTCTGGGGCGAGCGGTCGCTCCGGTCGGTCGCCAACCTGACTCGGCAGGATGGCCACGAGTTCCTGGAGCTCGCGCCGAAGGTGCCGGTCCGGACCGACGTCGAGGAGTTCCCGCTCGAAGAGGCGAACGAGGCGCTCGAGCGCATGCGCTCCGGGCGCCTCTTGGGCGCCGCGGTCCTCCGCGTTGCCACCTAGAAGTTGGTCTCGGCACGCTTGAGCAGCTCGCGGACCTCGTCGTCGCTCGTCTGCGAGAAGTCTTCGTACCAGACCCCGACGGCGTGGAACGGCCTCGGGGTGATCTGGCAGACAACCTCGTCGGCGAGGTCGCGGAACTCGTCGCAGGTCTCCTCTGCGGCGACCGGGACGGCGACGACGACCCGAGCGGGATTGAGCTCAGGGACGGCGAGCGCCGCCGCCCGCATCGTCGAGCCCGTGGCGAGGCCGTCGTCGACGAGGATCACGGTCTTGCCCTCGAGTTGCGGTGGCCCTCGCCGGCCGTCGTACGCCTCCTCGCGCCGCTCGAGCTCATGTGCCTCCCGGGCGATGGCGCGCTGGAGCTGTGCCCGGTCGATGCCGAGCCTGCGCACGAGGCCCTCGTCGAGCACGATCACCCCGCCGCTCGCGATCGCGCCCATCGCGAGCTCCTCGTAGCCCGGAACGCCCAGCTTCCTGACGACGAAGACGCCGAGTGGCGCGCCGAGCTCCTTCGCCACTTCGTACCCGACCGGGACGCCGCCCCGTGGCAGGGCGAGCACGACCACGTCGTCCCGGCCGGCGTAGTCGCGCAGGCGCTGCGCGAGCAGCCGTCCCGCTTCCGTCCGGTCACGGAAGCGTCTCGTCTCCATCTCTCCGAAAGTACCTACCAGCTGCGCCGACGCGGCAGACAACCTGCGCGGCGGACGCTCCGTCCGCCGCCCTTCGCACTAGGCTGTGTCAAGCGGCGCCTCTAGGTGGGTAGGCGCCCTCGGCGACAGAAAGGCCTGTATGGGTGCAAAGAAGCGGCAGACGATGGGGAAGATCAGGCGAGAGCGCGAGCGCGCGGAGAAGCGCCAACGGAAGCAGGAGAAGAAGGACGAGAAAAAGGCGGCCGCGGCCGCTCTCCGTGACGCGGAGGCCGCCGGCTTGCCGTATCCGCCGGCGCCTGAAGCGGTCGACTCCGACGGCGACGAGCCGCTCGAACCGAGCGGCTAGCTCGAGCGCACCTGGATCCAGCGAAAGACGAGGGCCAGGCTCGGGGCGGAGTACCGTCCGGTCGTGATGAGCAGCCAACCGTGGTCCCCGCCTGGATAGATCGCCTTTCGTTTGTCTGAAGCACCTACGCGGCGGAACATGCGCAGCGCTTCATTCAGCGGCGCGTACGGGTCGCGGCGGGTGCCGACATAGAGAAACGGCGCGCGGATTCGCGCCAGCCCGCGAAAGTTGTTGAAGCCGAAGCCGCGCCGGAATCGAGTGCCTGAGAGACTGACCCGTCCGTCGACACGGAGCGACGTCGTATTGTGCACGACCGCTGCTCCACCATACGAGGAGCCGATCAGAAAGACCCGGTCGGCGCCGGTGCGCCGGGCATGGGCGACTGCCGCCGCGAAATCGCGGCCGTAGGCAAGGGCGTTCTTCGACGGCGACTGGGAGCGCCCCTCGCCGCGACGGTCGAACGCGACGACCCGGTAGCCACTCGCCACGGCCTTGCCGGCGAAGGTCAGCGTCTCGCAGAGATCGGAGGGATATCCGTGCGCAAGAACGAGGGTGGTCTTGCCGTTGCCCGCCTCGAACGCGTACAGGCGGATGCGGTCGTAGGTCTGGAGCCAGAACGAGCGAGCCTCGAGGTCGCTCGACGACCCACACGCTTCTGTCAGTGTCGGCGGGTCTTCGGCGGTACTGGCGGCTGCGGTTGCGGTGACGGCAAGAACGAGTGCGATGATCGAAAGCGCTCTCCGCATGACTCCTTCGTACTATTCTCTCTGAGAATAGTGTGAACGCGACTATATCAACAACCGAAGGAGCAGTCCTCGGGTTGCTCGCGTCTGCGGGCGAGCGCTCCGGCTACGAGTTGGCGAAGCGCGCCGAACACACCGTGGCGCATCTCTGGACACCTTCCCGCAGCCAGATCTACAAGGTGCTTCCGCGCCTCGTGGCTTCCGGCTTCGCACGCACGCGAAAGGTGGAGCAGGATCGCCGTCCCAACAAAGCGCTGTACGACGTCACGCCGGCAGGGCTGGAGGCTCTACGCGCCTGGCTCGAGGAGGTCGAAGAGGAGCCGGCGGACCAGGTGGTCTTTCCGCTGAAGGTCTTCCTGTGCGACTTCGCATCACCGGAGACCGCGCTTGCCCAACTGGCCGCGTACCGGCGGTTCCTCGAGCGCAGGCTGGAGGCGTACGAGCAGTTGGAAACAGACACCGCGGGCTCGCCGCGCGGCTATCCGGAGCACGTGCTTCAGCACGGCTTGACCCGCGTGCGCGCGACGCTTGCCTGGGTCGACGAGACGACTGCTGCAATCGAGTCGGACCTCGCGACCGCTACCAGTCGTCGCCGGGGCGGCTCTCACACGTGAGTGCAGCGGTGAGCTCGACGTCCTTGGTCGAACCGAAGCGAAGGACCATCACGCCGTCGTCCTCTTCCTCGGTCCTGATGAGGGCCGAGCCGTGCCGGACGAAGGTCGGGCCCTGCCATCGTTCCCAACCCAGTCGCTCGAACAAGCGGTAAACGCCCGTCGAGAGGGCCCCCAGCTCGAACTCGCGACGAACCAGCTCCGTGATCTCGGCCATCGCCAGCGAGCCGAGCCCCTCTCGCCGTCTCTTCGCAGCCGTCGCGACACCTTCGACATAGCCGGTGCGAACCGGTCGACCGGCGACCTCCAGGGTCCGCGGCACGACGGCCGCATGCGAGACGACGGCATCCCCGACTTCGACCACGACATGCCATCCGCCGAGCGCGTGCTCCCAGTCTTCGTTGGAGAAGTCACCTTCGAAGGCCTCGTCGAGGAGGCGGCGGATCTCGGCCAACAGGTCATTCGAAGCCTCAGCGGTGGTTAAGCGGCGGACGGTGGGCACACCGACAGATATTGGCTTACGCCTGCTCCTGCAGCCCCTATCGTCCACGCCACGTGAAGCTCAGAGCCGATCTCGTCCGCATCGTCGACAGTTACGCCAGCCTGCTCGTCCTGCTGCTGGCGAACTTCTTCCTTCTGGAGATCGTTGACGACCCTCGGTGGGGCGCGATCGGCAGCACAATGCTGGCCGCCGTCGCGCTCGTCGTCGCGATCAGCGATCCCGACACCGGGCATTCGATCACCCGCGAGCAGACGTTCCTGATCGCGGCTTGTGTCGCGCTGGCGCCGGTGGTGCTCTTTGTCAACTCGGCTGAGCTCCTGGGCCTTACGTACCTGCTGCCGGCCGTGCTGCTCGTCACTGCGACGCTGCCGGTGACGGTCAACCGAGTCTTGCATCACCGCCGCATCACGCACGAGACGGTGCTCGGCGCGCTCTGCGCGTACGTCCTCATCGGGTTGTTGTTCGCGTTCCTCTACCTGGCCGTGCACGAGCTTCGCGACGAGCCGTTCTTCGCGCAGCCGGGCGAGCATGCGCAGTCCGAGTACCTTTACTTCAGCTTCGTCGCGCTGACGACGCTCGGGTTCGGCGATCTGTCGCCGTCGGTCGGGCTTCCTCAGGCACTGACCGTGCTCGAGGCGCTCGCCGGCCAGATCTTCCTGGTGACGATGGTCGCGAGGCTCGTGACGCTCTGGGTGCGTCAGAGTGAGGCTCGCGGCGACGGCTGAGACGGCGGTGCTTCGGGTCGTGTAGCTTCGACGCAACGCAGCGGGGGAGGAGTCATGGCGAAGAGCGGCGTCCTGCAAGCGGCCGGGGTGGAGGACGAACCCACCACTTTCCCGCCGACCGGGTGCACTTCACCTGGGACGTCGCCCACGAGCCGGTGCTGACAGTTGCGAGCGGCGACACGGTGGTCATGCAGACCCGCGACGTCAGCGACAACCAGATCACGCCGGAGTCGACCGCTGCCGACCTGGACCTCGACTGGGACCGGGTCTATCCACTCGCCGGGCCGATCGCGGTCGAGGGCGCAGAGCTGGGTCACACGCTCGCGATCGAGATCCTCGACCTGCATACGCTCGGCTGGGGCTGGACGGCGATTCTTCCCGGCCTGGGGCTGCTTCCGGACGACTTCCCGGATCCGTACCTGAAGATCTTCGACCTCACCGCCGGCGACGTCACGCTCCTCCGCGACGACATCGCGATCCCGATCGCGCCGTTCTTGGGGACGATGGGGGTCTGCCCAGCAGGCGCGAGCCAGCAGGCGGTCATGCCGCCCGGGCGCTTTGGCGGGAACATGGACACGCGGCAGCTCGTCAGTGGAACGACGCTCTACCTGCCGGTGCAAGTCGAAGGAGCGCTCTTCAGCTGCGGCGACGCCCATGCCGCGCAGGGTGACGGCGAGGTCTGCGTGACGGGCATCGAGTCTCCGATGTACGCCGCTCTTCGCTTCACGCTGGACGAGGAGAGCACGATCCCGGCGCCGCAGTACCAGACGGCTCCCGGCCCGCTGACGCCGCAGGTCGACAGCGGCGGCTTCTATGGCACGACGGGCGTCGGCCCCGACCTCTATGTGGCTGCGCAGGAAGCGGCGCGCGCGATGATCGACCACCTGTCCGAGGGCTACGACCTGAGCCGAGAGGACGCGTACGTGCTCTCGAGCCTCTGCGTCGATCTGAAGATCTCGGAGATCGTCGACGCGGGCCAGTACGTCGTCAGCGCGCTCCTGCCGCTGGCGATCTTCCGCGGCGAGCCACCGATGGGCTAGAGCCAGCACTTTTCCTCGGCAATCCGGAGGGCGTCGGAGCTGCGGCTCCTCGCTGAAAGCCGGGCCAAGCTTGGTCGTGGCGTAGAGTCACCCAGAGATGTTCATGCGCATCGTCCTCGGCGCGTTGATCGTGGTCTTCCTGTTCCTGTGGGTGCGTGCCGTGCTCGACGTGTTCCGGCGTCCGGACCTCTCAATGGGAGGCAAGGCCGCCTGGGCGATCGGCATGCTCGTCGTCCCGTTCGTCGGGCTGCTGCTCTACACGATGCTCCGACCGGCCGACTCGCAGATCGCCCGGCGCCGCCGGGCCTAAAAAGTCGCGCCTAGCGCCTACGAGCACCCGGTGTTGGTGCCGCAGTCGCGGCAGGTGTAGCACGAGCCCGTCCGGATCATCCGGCCGCCGCAGCGAGCGCACTCGACCGCGTCGTCCCACTGGTTGAAGAGGGCTGTCTGGCCGGGGGTGGCGGTCTCGGTCGGCTCGGCCACGTTGACGCCGGGAGCCGTCCCACCGTTGGCGTACGCCGCCGCCATCCGCGCCTTAACCTCGGCGGAGAGGATCCCCGCCTCCTCCTGCTGCTCCGCGGTGAGGAACCGCTTGCCCATCCACCGGAAGATGTAGTCGACGATCGACTTCGCGACGCGGATGTCCTCGTCGTTCGTCAGCCCGGCCGGCTCGAAGCGCATGTGGCTGAACTTCGAGACGTAGACCTCGAGCGGCACGCCG
>JBKPFE010000012.1:0-2752 GCA_046728705.1 Actinomycetota bacterium | reverse complement strand
CGACGTCGTCGTCGCCTCGATCCTCCGCGACAAGGACACGAATGCGATGCTCGCCGACTTCGCCCAGCTTGCCCCCGCCATGATCGCCACGCAGTCGACGAACCCTCGCGCACTGTCCGCTACCGACCTCGCCGCACGCGCCGCGCGGCACTTCCGTGACGTGGACACCGAACGAAACCCCCGGCGCGCCCTCGTCCGCGCGCGAGAATCCACCCGTGGGGGCATCCTCGTAACCGGCTCGCTCTACCTCCTTGCCGACCTCTCGTAGAGCAGTCCCGGCCTCTCGTCGGAGAGGAAGAAGACGTACGATGCCGAAGCTTGCTGAGCGGCTCAGCGTGTTCGCGTTCGCGGCCGCTGTCGTGCTGACGATTGTCGGGCTCGCTTTCGCCGCCGGCTACGTGGTCGGCCAGCTCCTGCTCTGAGGTGAACGGGTGAACGACTTCTTCGAAAGTCTCCGCGATTTCTTCGGCTCCGACGCCTGGGTCGTTTCCCGGAATCTGGGGATTTTCTTCCTGGTCGTATTCTGGCTCGCGCTCGCCTACTGGGTATTCAAGGACGCCCGCCGCCGCATTGAGGACCCGTGGCTGATTGGGATGGCAACGATCCTCGGCCTGATCCCGATCATCGGCGCCCTGATCTACATGCTCTTCCGGCCGCCCGAGTATCTGGAGGACGTCCGAGAGCGCGAGCTCGAGATCAAGGCGATGGAGGAGCGGCTCGCACGCCGCGAGCTGCACTGCCCGGTGTGCCGCGCCCATGTCGAGGACACGTTTCTCGTCTGCCCGGTCTGCACGACTAAGCTCCGCCAGGCGTGCGCGAACTGCAAGGCGCCGCTCGAGACGCTCTGGCAGATCTGCCCCTACTGCGAGACGCCGATCGAGACGCCGACGACGATCGAGTTTCCCCCTGCGCCGCGGCGCGAACGACCAGGCGGGTAGTCGATAGGCTCCTCCGCCCGATGGCGCTCGAGCGGACACTCGTGCTCGTCAAGCCCGACGCGATGCGCCGTGCGCTCGCCGGTGAGATCCTCGCGCGCCTCGAGCGCCGGGGACTCGAGCTGCGCGCCGCCCGCCTGCTGACTGTCGACCGCTCCCTCGCCGAGGAGCACTACGCCGAGCACACGGAAAAGCCGTTCTTCGGCGAGCTCGTCGAATTCATCACTTCGGGTCCCACGCTGGCGCTGGTCGTCGAGGGCGAGGGAGCGATCGAGGTCGTCCGGACGACGATGGGGGCGACGAACCCGGCCGATGCCGCCCCCGGCACGATCCGCGGCGACCTGTCGCTCTCGATGCCGGACAACCTCGTCCACGGCTCCGATTCACCCGAATCGGCCGAGCGCGAGATCGCGCTGTGGTTCCCCGATGAAGCTCTCTGAGGACGCCCGGCGCAACCGCGAGGTCTGGACCAAGTCCAACTCGGAGTACACGGACGCCCAAGCGGCGGAGGCGTGGGCACAGAGAGACATCGAATGGGGCACGTACGGCGTCGCGGAATCCGAGCTGAAGGTGCTGGGAGTTGTCGCCGGCAAGGACGTAATCGAGCTCGGCTGCGGTACCGCCTACTTCTCGGCTTGGCTGGCCAAGCTCGGAGCGCAGCCGGTCGGCCTCGACGTGACGCCCGCCCAGCTCCAGACGGCGCGCCGGATGATGGCGGAGACCGGCATCGAGTTCCCGCTGGTCGAGGCTGACGCGGAAGAAGTTCCGCTCCCGGACGAATCGTTTGACCTCGCCCTGTCGGAGTACGGGGCGTCGATCTGGTGCGATCCGGCTCGCTGGATCCCCGAGGCGCACCGGCTGCTTCGGGCCGGCGGGGAGCTCGTCTTCCTCTGCAACTCGCCCCTGGCGACCATCTGCATGCCGGACGAGGGAGGCAAGATCGAGGAACGGCTCGTACGCTCGCAGTTCGACCTCGGGCGCATGCAGTGGCCCGGCGAGGATGAGGGCGTCGAGTACCACCTCGGACACGGAGACATGCTCCGGCTGCTGCGCGAGACCGGATTCGAGGTCGTCGGGCTCTGGGAGCTTCGTGCCCCCAAATCGGCGACCGACCACGAGTACTACAAGTTCGTGCCGGCGGAGTGGGCCCGTCGCTGGCCCGCGGAAGAGATCTGGAAGGCTCGCAAGCGCGGGTGAGCGTCCCGCCCGCGCCGCCGCTCGTCCTCGCCTCCCAGTCGCCACAGCGCCGCGCGATCCTCGAGCAGCTGCGGATCCCCTTCGAAGTCGTCATCCCAGACTACGAAGAACGCGGCGATGATCCACTGGAGCACGCGGCCGGCAAAGCTCGATCCGTCGCGGGCGTAGCGCGCGAGCGACCTGTGCTCGGCGTCGACACGATCGTCGTCTGTGACGGCCACGTGCTCGGAAAGCCGGCGGATGCGTCCGAGGCCGAGCAGATGCTCGAGGAACTCGGCGGTCGCACCCACGAGGTCGTCTCTGGCCTCTGCCTGCTAGCCGCGGCCTGGGAGGAGCTGCACGCCGAGACGACCGCCGTCACGTTTCGTGCGTTGACGGCGCGAGACATCGCCAACTACCTCGCGGCCGAGGAGTGGCCGAACCGCGCCGGCGGCTACGCCATCCAGGGTTTCGGCGCGGCGCTCGTCGAGCGGATCGACGGCGATTACCTGAACGTCGTCGGTCTTCCGGCGGCGCTCCTGGTCCGACTCCTGGCCGCACGTTTCGGTGGGATTTACGGCTTTGGCTAGCTAGACTCGCTGCTCGGGAGATGGGATTCTTGGGCTATCTCAACGGCTTTG
>JBKPFE010000363.1:0-6102 GCA_046728705.1 Actinomycetota bacterium | reverse complement strand
AGTTGTAGTTCCTGGCGACGTTGTTCAGCCGCGAGCCAGCCGGTCGGTGGCTGAGGCTGCCGTGTGGTCGCCTGTAGTTGTAATGGTTGAGCCAGAGCGGCAGCGCGCCGGCCCGTTCGTCGCTGGTTGCGTAGAGGCGCGCGTAGGCCCATTCGGCGAGCATCGTCTGGAGGGAGCGCTCCGCCTCGCCGTTCGTGCGCGGGCGGCGCGGTCGTGTGCGGGTGTGGCGAAGCCCGCACGCAAAGCAGGCGAGCGCGTACGCATGCGCGAGGTAGGCGGAGCCGTTGTCGGTGGGATGCACAGGCAGTCGACGCCGCGCCGCGAAGAAGGCGAGTGCTCGGCGCAGGAATGCGATCGCCGAGTGCGCCCGTCGTCCGGCAGGAGCTCGACATAGGCAACCCGCCTGTAGTCGTCGACGCCGACGTGCAGGTACTCGTAGTCGGCGGCGGTCTCGAAACGCCCCGAGCATCCGATGGCCGCGACGGCTGATGGTCGCCTCGACTACCGTGAGAGATTCGTACTGAGACGAAGGATCGGCGGTGGTCACGTTCGTCTTCTCCATCGATTCCGTGCTGCACTGCCGGTTCGGAATCTCGCCTCTCGGTGAGGTCCTCCAAGCGGCCCGCGCGGTCGGGGTTCCGGCCCCAGGCGCCTCCCAGCTCGCGTGGCTGAAGCAGCGAAGCGGGATCTTGCGCGACCTCCACCGCAATCACGACCTGTCGCCGCTCCTCGCCCTCCTCCCGGAGCGGCTATGTGCCCGACTTCCTCACTTCTCTGCCGGCCTCTCCGCTTGCGGACATCGAGCGCGAGCTGGAAGAGATCCGGCAGACGCCTGTCGATCGCGCCCGCACCGAGATCGATCGAGCTCTCGAGGGGCAGGCGCTCGAGAGACCGACCCTCCGCGTCCTTCGCTCGCCCGACGCACCGACTCGGCTCGCCGAGCTGCTGATGCTCCTCTGGCGAAGGCTCGTCGAACCCTCCTGGTCGTCGGTGCGGGAGCTGCTCGAGCGCGACGTCGCCTACCGGGCCCGGCGGCTGGCCGAGGGCGGTCTCGCCCGCCTCTTCGGAGACCTATCGCCGAGGGTCGTGCTGCGCGGACGCCGTCTGCGCGTTCAGCAGCGCACGACGGCCACCGTCGAGCTCGGGCCGAGCGGGCTCCTTCCGGGCCCGTCTGCATTCATCTGGCCACGCGTCGCGACGATGCTCGAGCCGCCTGTTCTCATCTACCCGGCGCGCGGCACCGCTGCGCTCCTCGGGCACACGCCTCACGAGCACGCTCACTCGCTCGCTCGGCTCATCGGCTCGACGCGCGCGGAGATTCTGTCAACGCTTGGAGAGGCGTCCAGCACGACGCACGTCGCGCATCGGCTCGCACGATCCCGAGGCAACGTCGCGGACCACTTGGCCGTGCTCCTGGAAGCGGGCCTCGTCGCACGCCAACGTGCCGGGAGGAGCGTCATGTACACGCGGACACCGCTCGGCGAGGCGCCCCTCGAACAAGGCGAGCCGGGGGATCTTGAGCGTGGCACTGGGCGGTTGCGCAACGTTTCGCCGTGAGACGAATCCTTTGCTGCCTGTAGCGGCTGCGCCACGCTATGGCTCCATGCCACTCCCGGACGCAGCCCACCGCGTGGCGGTCCTTTCCGACGTTCACGGCAATGCCGTCGCGCTCGAAGCGGTCCTGAGCGAGCTTGCCAGCGTCGAGCCCGACCTCGTCGTCTTCGGAGGCGACCTGACGTGGGGATCGCTGCCCGAGGACACGATCGCGCTCGTCGTCGCTCTTCCGTTTCCGGCCCGCTTCGTCCGCGGGAATGCGGAGCGCGCTCTCCTCGGACCCGCGAGCGATTGCACCGAACGGGAGCGCTGGCTGCTCGAGCGTCACTCGGCCGATACGCTCGAGTTTCTCGCGAGCTTCGCCGAGCGGGTGTCCGTCTACATCGACGGGCTCGGCCCGGTCTATTTCTGCCACGGCTCGCCCCGCAGCGACGAGGAGGTCGTGACGCCGGAGACGCCAGAGGGACGGATGCGCGCCCTGACGGCCAACATCGGGGAGCGCACGCTCGTCACGGCACACACCCATCTCCAGTTCGACCGGCGGGTCGCCGATCTCCGCTCGATCAACCCCGGAAGCGTCGGCATGCCCTACGAGGGGCGGGAAGGTGCGTACTGGGCGCTGCTCGGGCCGGACGTCGAGTTCCGGCGCACTGAGTACTCGATCGAGCACGCAGCCGAGCTGTACCGGGCCAGCGGCGACCCACTCGCCGAGCCGATGGTCGATCTCCTCGTCAACCCGCCTACCCGCGAGGAGGTCATCGCACATGCGGAAAGGCTCGTCTTCTCAGGATGAAGCGGCAGCACACGAGCCTGCGTGGCGCTGCACGTAGAGGAACGATCCGACCAAAGGAGGACCTGACTTTGACTGCGACGATCTCGAAAGACGCGACGTCCGTTCTCGGGCATTCGATGGCCTACGTCGAATCGGGCACGGGTGACCCACTCGTGTTCTTGCACGGCAACCCCCACCTCGTCTTACCTGTGGCGCAAGGTCGTTCCCTACCTGGAGGGTCTCGGCCGCTGCATCGCGCCCGATCTGATCGGAATGGGCGATTCGGACTCGATAGCCGACGGTGCCTACCGGTTCACCGACCACCGAAGGTATCTCGACGCATTTCTCGCCGAACGGGGCGTCTCCGAACGGGTGACCCTCGTGCTCCACGATTGGGGCGGCGCGCTCGGATTCGACTGGGCTCGCCGGCACCCCTCGGCGATCAAGGGCATTGCCTACATGGAGACGATCGTCCGCCCGTTTGCGCTCACCGAGCTACCCGCTCCCGTGCAGCCCGTCTTCGCGGCGCTGCGGTCACCCGAAGGAGAGTCGCTCGTGTTCGGGGAGAACGCCTTCGTCGAGCAGGTACTGCCAGGAGCCATCATCCGGCAGCTCGGTCCCGATGAGCTCGACGAGTACCGTCGCCCCTTTGTCGATCCAGCGCGACGGGCGCCGACGCTCGTTTGGCCGCGTGAGCTGCCGATCGACGGCGAGCCGCGCGACGTCGTCGAGATCGTCGCCGAGTACGGCGCCTGGCTCGCCGAGTCCGACGTTCCGAAGCTGCTCATCAAAGCGGAGCCCGGCGTCCTCATCGCTGGAGCCTCGTACGAGTTCTGCCGGGGATGGCCGAACCAGACAGAGGTTACGGTCGCCGGCCGCCATTTCATCCAGGAGGATTCGCCCGACGAGATCGGACAGGCGATCGCGGACTGGTACAAGCGTCTCTAGCGGGGTCAGCGTCGCTCGGCTTCACGGGTCGCGCTCAGTCTTCGCCCGTCGCGGCGTCGACTGCTACCCAGGCGGCCGCTGGTGCTCGGCTGCTTCGACTGGAGCGAGCGCGAGCTCCACGTTGCCGGAGCGCTCGGCGCGGCACTGGCTGAGCACCTGTTCGCGCTTGGCTGGATCAAGCGCCGCGTCGGCAACCGCTCGATCGAGCTGACCGACGCCGGCCGCGCCGGTTTGGCGAGCGAGTTCGGCGTCGACCTCGCAGGCGGCCGCGCCGCGTGAGGCACACCGCGTGATGCCTAGCTCAGCAACACGGTCCGTGAAGGCCACGCGCTTGGGGTGCCGTCATGGTCTCAAAACGAGTGACCTCTCCCTTGCTCGGGAGCCCTCGAGCGCGAGCGCTCCCGCCACGATCGCGGCGAGAACGCCGACCTGAGCGACGCCGGCGATCTCTACCCCGATTGGAATCGTCAGCAAAGAGATGAGCGCCACTGCGAGCCTGATTCCGCCGCGCCCGATGCCGAGCGTGCGGCGAAAGCCGACGTCGCAAGCGAGAAATAGGCCGACGCCGCTCGCAAGCTCGCTCGCGATCCAGCCGTCCAACGGGTCGTACGGCGCCCCCACGGCCTTCTTTAGCCCGGCCGCGACCGACACGATTCCGAGCAGGAGCCCGTAGTGCCAGTAGCCGAAGGCGATGAGCGCGAGGTCATTCCGGCGCTGTGGGGGCGCTTCCGCCATCGCTTGCTCGACGGCGCTCTCGTCGATGAAGTACGTCCACCAGAGCGAGGCGGAGAGCGCGAGCGCGATCAGGGCGACGAGCACGAGATCGGCGTCGAGCTGCAGCCCTGTCGCCCCGACGCCGATCACCACGACCGACTCGCCGAGCGCGACGATCACGACGAGCCCGTGGCGCTCGACGAAATGCGTGGGCGAGACGAGGAAGCCTTCGACCGTCGTCAGCCACGGCGTTACGGCCCAAAAGAGGAGGGCGGCGGCGGACCAAGTCGTCCACTGCACGCTCCCCCCGACGGCTCCGCCGACGAGTACGAGTCCCGCTCCGGCAAGGTTGAATGGCGCGAGCCTCAGGATCGCCCGAATCTCCGAGAGCGAGGTGCCCCGCACGAACATGCCCGAGTGCAGGAGGACAACCGTGACGTAGGCGAGGGCGAAGGTAAGGCCCCGTCCGCCAAACGCGTCCTGAGCCGCCAGTGCGATCACGAGGAAGGCGCCCATGCCGCCCATCAGCAGCAGCCGGTAGCGATGGCGCTCCGTCTCGATCGCGTTCGTCAGCCAGGCGTAACCGTCATACATCCACCAGATCAGGGCCAGGAGCAGGACGACCTGTGCCATCGCGGTGAAGTCCGTGCCGGCAGCGAGGACGCCGGTCAGCTGGGTGATCGTAAAGACGAAGACGAGATCGAAGAACAGCTCGAGAGTCGAAACGCGAGCGCTTCGCTCCGGCGGCTGCGCCATGGGCTCATCATCCCGATTTCGAGGCCGCCGAGTGGCGGAGCATAGGTGTTAACCCCTGCGGGGAACCGAGTGAGGATCACTCACTTCCGAACATCGCCGCTGCAGCAGCACTGATCTCCTCGGCGGGGACGTCGCGGATGTGCTGCGCGAGCGCCCACTTGTGGCCGAAGGGATCGATGATCTCGCCGTGGCGGTCACCCCAGAACACGTCCTGCAGTGGCTGGACGACCTCGGCTCCGGCCTCCAAGGCGCGTTCCCAGAGCGCGTCGACGTCGTCGCTCTGGATGCTGAGCGTGCAGTAGACGCCGCCGACCGTGAGGGGTGAGACGACACCCATCTCGGGGAACTCGTCGGCGATCATCACGGTGGAGTCACCGAAGCGAAGCTCGATCTGCATGAACCTCCCGTCCGGGACGGCGATGCGGCTGCGCTCGTCGGCGCCGAGGGCCCTGACGTACCAGGCCGCGGCCCGGGCGGCGTCGCGACAGACGAGGTGCACCGTGATTGTGTGCTGGGCGGCAGAAACTCGGCCTGGTTCGCTCATCGCTTCCTCCTTGTCTCCGGTGCGAGTGTCATCGCAAGGCCGAAACGCGATTCGGCGGTCTCCCCGCGGCGCGGTGGCGATGCAACCAGTCGACGACATCGGCCGCGTTTCGGTCGGGCGGGAAGACAGGATAGAAGACCGTCGCAACGGCGCCCTGCTCGGCGATGAGCGCCAACCGCTTGTAGAACGTGGCGCCGGCGAACGCGAACGTGGGCAGTGACAACGTCGCGGCGAGGATGAACTGTTCGTCGCTGATGATCGGAAACGGCATCCCGGTCCGCGTCGCGAACTCTTGCTGTTCGGCGAGCGGCTGTGAGGACAGGCCGGCGACGCTCGCCTTGAATGCGGCGAGCTCGGCGGCGTGGTCGCGAAAGCCGCAGGACTGTGGGGTGCAGCCGCGCGCTCCCGGCAACTCGTCCCATCCGGGCGGGATGGGCCTGTCGGGTCGGCCGGTCCGCGGATAGACGTAGAGAACGAGCCGCTCGGCGGCCAGATCGGCGAGGGAAACGTCTCCCGCCGACGAGGGGAGCACAACCTCTGGGATTGGCATCCCGGGTAGATGGTCGGTGGCGCCGTCGTCGACCGGCGCGGGTAGCCCTTCCGGCAGAACGTAGGGATTGTGGGTCGTTTCGCTGCTGCCACTGTCCGGCAACGACGTACTCACAGGCACGAATGTAGGAGTCGCCTCGGCGCCAATCAAGCGCGCATTGGCTGCGAGGCGCTCTCGCTAGACGACGACGTGGAGCCGGCTCGATTGCGTGCGGGCCAACGCGCGGCGGTAGGTCCTCCACGCGGCTGCCAGCCGTCGGATTCC
>JBKPFE010000244.1:0-9149 GCA_046728705.1 Actinomycetota bacterium | reverse complement strand
GCACAAGCTCATAACGCGACCTTTCAAGAGGCATATCCGCCGTCCAGTGTTTCGCATGGTGGGGACGACGCCGGCGCGGGCGCGCCACAGCCGTATGCGTGCCCTTCACTTGAATTAGCAACGAAACTCGTTCTCTTCTTCCATCAAGCTTGGCCCGCGTTCGTAGTACAAGGCCGGCATCGCAGCGCCCGCGGGCATCGCGGCGGGGCTCCAGGCGAGAACATGATGACCGGGGCTATGCCGATCGCCTTCACGAGTAACCCCTCCTCTCCCGAGGAGCAAGGATGTACTCCTCAATTGCGCCCGACGATACGCCCGGTTCGCACGAAGTACAAGGCGCCGAGCGCTTCCGCGGGCGCCTCGGCCTGCCGAGATCCGTTCCTGCGGCGCTCGCGGGGCCCTTCGTATCTTCTCCGTCATTGCCAAAGCTCTAAGCGTGTGTTCTCCGAGTTCGCCAGTCGGAGTTCTCTAACCCCCTCCTTTAACGGTTCCCCCCAAATGCGTCGCTCGATGAGTGAGGCGACTCGAGTGCTGGCCTGGGATATCGGCCCCTGACTACTCGCCGGCATCACTCCCGCAGGTCGGTCGGGATCGTTCGCGGTTCGATTCCCGCCGCCTCCATTCTCCCCTCGAAGTCCGGCGCCGCTAACGCGGCGCCATGACGACTTCGAGGGGATTCATCGCTACCGCAGAGCCTGAGCGCCCGACGCCGGCCAAGCCGGCATCGGCGCCGGATGGACGACCGATGACCCGGGCTTCGGTTGACCGATCGTTACAGAGTTGGCACACAAGTCCCATTGACACAAATCGGTGTCCGACACCAATTCCGCCGGTCAGAGCCGCGAAACCCGACGCTCGATGCTCCGGAGATCGCGGCGGAGATCGGAGCCGCCGCGTCCCAACGTCAGGCGCTGGTTTTATCCAGGAGCTGCAACAGCTCGTGAGCTGCGAGCTCGATCTGTTTGTGCCGCCACTCTGCTGCGCGGTAGTGGCAGGCGATCAGGCCCGTGCGATGCAGGCGGCGGAAGTCTCCGTAGACGAATGCGTAGCGAGCCTTCGTCTCCTCCGAAGCGCCCTCGGTGAGGCCGAGATGCCATTCGGCGTACTCGCTCCACGAGTGTGAGGCGAGGAAGGCGTTCTCCTCTTCGGCTTTGGGCTGGACGTCACCCCAGTCGCTGTTGAGGACAAACTGGCGCCCCCGGATGAGGCGCCGGGCCTGGGCCACCGCAGCTTCGTTTACGGCGTAAGAGGCCATGAACGGATTCTGACCCCAAAGCCGGTATCGGGAGACGCTGAGGGCGTTCCGTCACAGGGGCAGGGGCAGGAGGCGGTAGTCGCACCGCCTCCCCGGCCGCTCTGCTCAGGTCGTCTTCGAGCCACCCACCGGCGGAGCTGAGGTCTTGCCGGCGCGGTCAGCTCCGAGAGACGGGCCTCGACCTCGGCGTTCTCTCCTCGTCCTCGAGCGCCTCGAACTGCACGTCGAGACGGGAGGCAGCGAGCTCGGCCTTGCCGGCCACCTTCGCCTCCTCGCGCCGGATCTTCTCTTCGAAGCGGGAGAACTCGCTCGTCGGGTCCCCGCTGAGCGAGCCGCAGCGCCTGCTCGGCGAGCCCGTCCGCCGTGCGCGAGGCGCGTGGGCGCCCTCGGCGCCGACCCCCCCGGCGGGTCGTGATGAAGTCGTCCGCGGCTTCGATCTTCTCCCGCGCCCGACAGCGTTTGCTCAAGCGCTGCTCGGGCGTGGCGAGCCTTCTCCTGGTCCCTCGTAGGCCTCCGTGAGCGCCGAGTCCAGGGCTTTGCCCGCCTCCTCGAGACGATGCAGCGCCACGAGCGGGTCCTGGCCGTCCGTGGCCGACGCGGCAAGGTCTGCAGCCGCGAGCGCCCGCTCGGCGCGCGCGACGTGCTCGACGATCGCAGTGCTTCCACCGGCTAGTGCGCGTGCCGCAGTGATGTCCTCGACGACCGCGGGGATCGCAGTGCGGATCTCTTCGTCGGCGTCGGCGAGGTCGGTCTTGAGCCGGTCGATCGCGTCGAGAAGCTGACCCGCTTGCCCGACCGCCTCCTCTGCGCCCCGAATTGCGACCGCTGCCCTCCCGCGGTTTCCGGCTTCGACCTCCTGATTGCCCTCGGCCACCTCAGCCTGGGCGAAAGTGATGCGCTCACCGGCCTGCTGGACGTTATCCGCGACGCTCGCTAGGGCGCTCCCCGCGTACGTCGCCTTCAGTCCGGCCAGGGTTGCCTCGACGCCCGGCACCCGAGTTTCGAGCGCGCCAAGACGGGTGGTGAGGCCGGCGAGGAGCTCGGGCGCGTTCCGCTCCATGGCGCGCAGCTCGTCGACGCGCTCGGTCTCGGCGTCGAGCCGGTCGCTCGCGCCTTGCGTCAGGGTGATGATCTCGGTCAGCATCGCCCGGCGCTGGGCTTTGTCCCTGGTCGAGACATCCACCTCGCGCCGGAGCCGGGACGCCTTCGCGAGATCGGCCTTTGCACTCTCGACCGCCGCCGCGAGGGGGGCGGCTGCCTCGTCGCCGAACTGCGCGGTCGCAAACGCGACCTCCTGCTCGCTCGTCTTCACCGCGTCGTCCACCTCGACAAGCAGGCTGCTACCGCGCTTGGAGAGCCCGTCCGTGGACAGTCCCCCGGCCTCGGAGCCCTCCGCCGCGGCCGGTGCTCGCTTTGGCCTTCTGCGCGAGCGGGAGGCGAGCCACCAGATGAGCCCGAGCAGCGCGAGGCCTCCGAGGAGCAGCCACAGCCACACTGACGACCCACCGCCGTCCCCGTCCGTCGAGGTCTCACCGCTCGCGGCCTCCAGCCCACTCGCGGCGGCGATCGCCGCACCGGCCCAATCGCCGTCGGCGAGCTCGGGCTCGATCGACTGATCGGCGATCCGGGCGAGCTCGTCATTGGAGAGCGGGAACTGCTCGTCCACCGAGTAGGCGTAGGCGCGATCCTCCGTCGCGACGGTGAGGAGGACGTCGGACAACCCGAGGTCGCTCTTTTTGGCGGTCTCGTCTGCCCACTCCTGCGCGCCGACGCCCGAAAAGGAGTCGACGTAGACGACCCAGAGCTGGATCTGTTCGTCGCGCCGGAGCTCGTCGATCGCCGCCTGCACGCTGTCTGCCCGACCGTCGAGAGCGCCCACCTGGTCCTCGATCTGAGAGTCGAGCCGGAAGGGCTGCACGGCCCCCGCGGCGGGCGGGAACAGCATCGCGACTGCGACCGCGCCGAGGATGACAACCTTGCGAAATGCCCCACCGGCCAAGCCGAACCCCCGGACTCGGGAAGCAGTCTCCAGTCGAACCTATCACTTCCTGCACAAACGGAGGCCCGGCGCGGCCGGGCCCCAGATGTGCTCCTTCGGGCGCCTCAGCGCCTAGGCGTTACTTTCGTTCCGCCATGCGGAACTGGTTGCCAGACGGGTCGCGGAAGCCGGCGTCGATCCCGTAGGGCTGCTCCGTCGGCTCCTGCAGGAACTCGACGCCGCGGCTCTTGAGCTCCTCGTAGCTGGCCTGGCAGTCATCGGTGGAGAAAAAGAGGCCGCCCGCAGCCCCTTTGGCGAGTAGCGCGTGGATCTGCTTGCGCGTCTCTTCCTCGAACACGGGCGGGCCCGGCACTGCCATCAGGGCGACGGCTACGTCGGGCTGCCCGGGAACACCGACCGTGAGCCAGCGGAAGTTGCCCAGCTCGGGCACGGTAACGTCCTCGCGAAGCTCCATCCCGAGCTTGTCGGTGTAGAAGGCGAGGGCCTCGTCCTGATCGTGCACCCAGACTTGCGTTTGCGTCAGCTGCTTCAGCATCGTCGTCCTCCCGTGTCGTAAACGTCTGGCGGCGACGTTAGCCGGGGCGGACGCGGCTGTCTTCTCCAAACGTGCTGGAGTGCGGGCGCGCATACGCCTGGAGGACGCAGGTCGGAATCTGCATGCGCTCGGCCGCAGGAGGGTGCGCGGCTCGGTAGGCGGTCGGGGACAGCCCGAACGTCCGCCCGAAGCTCGTGGTGAACGACCCGACGCTGTGCAGCCCGACCGCGACGCAGATGTCCGCCACCGTACGGTCGGTGTTGCGCAGCAGCGCCGCCGCGCGCTCGAGCCGGCGGGTCAGCAGGTACTGGTGTGGCGCCTCCCCGAAGGCTCGACGGAACTCGCGGCTGAAGTGCGCAGGAGAGAGGTGTGCGGCGCGGGCGAGCGTCGGCACGTCGAGCGGATCGCGGTAGCGCGCATCGATCAGGTCTTTCGCACGGAGGAGGTGGCGAGCCGGATGGACGAGCGCCATCGCGCCTAAGTATCTCGTTTGGTCCGCCGCGATCAGGGGACGGGTGACCTGATCCCTGGCCGCAGTTCGAACAAGGGGGATTGACTATGAGCTTCAGGGCCATGTGGAGAGCGCTGGTCGCGCTTTCGCTGTGCGCGCTGGTAGTGGCCGGCGCCGCGGCGGCGGACAGCGAGGAAACACGCGGCATCGATCCGAACCAGGGCGAGAACCTGGTCGAGGTCGATCTACCGAGCTAGGCGGCCGCTCTGCGACTCCAGCTCGAGGCTGAGTCGTACGGCGTGGACTTCAACGACCACTACCTGCGGCACAACCAGGATGGATCGGTGACGGTAACCGTCTTCGGCACCGAGGCCGAGCTCGCTGCGCTCGACGCGGCGGGCTACGAGCTCGGCACGACGATCGAGGGCCCCGGAATCTGGCGGGCTCGGATCGCTCAACGCCAGGCAAACGTGCGGGCCGAGAACCGAGCCGAGTCGGCTGCCCTCGACGAAACGGTCGCGCCGCAGACCCATGAGGACGAGATTGTCGTCCTCCGGGTCGACTACTTCGAGAACTATGCCGGCCGCGCTTCCTGTCGGTCGAGGCCAAGGACCGCCTCGGCAGCACGTCGGAGACCGGCGCGATCTACATCGGACCGACGCTGTCACTCTCCTGGAACATCGGTGGCGGCCCCATCGCCTCCACTCCGAGGACGATGAACGTGAACATCGACCCGGATACGACGCCGGATACGTACATCGAGCATCGTGAGCTGGTCCGGATCGGCGACGCCGGCAGCACGGAGCCGGAGGCACCGACCCGCATTCGCATCGGATCGAGCACCGGTGTGTCGATCGAGGCGGACGTCAACGTCTGGCTCGGCGGCGGCCTGCCTCCGATGAGGGACGGCTTCCTGAAGGACTTCACGACGCGCTACATGGACCCGACCGAGGTCTACGCGCGCTTCGGCGAGCTCGCGGCCGAGTTCCCGAACCTCGCGCAGCTGATTCCGCTGCCGTACAAGACGAACGGCTACCAGCGGAGGGCGCAGGCGATCATGAGCGGAACGACGCCTCCTGGGGGCCCACTCCCCATAGCACAGCAGAGCCAGGCCGTCGTGCTCACATCCCGTGCCTGGGGCCATGAGGGCGGAAACGAGATCACGGCCGAGTTCGTCAATCCGGGTGTCGCGAACTCGCCGCTGAGCGTGAGCGCCAGCGGCAACGACATCCTCGTCAGCCTCGGGACCGAATCCACTGGGGCGCTCTCGAGCACTACCGCGCAGGTGGTCGCAGCGATTAATGCCAGCCCCGCCGCGAGCGGGCTTGCCGTTGCGCTCACGTATCGCGGAAACGCAGGCACGGGGATCGTCCAGCCGCGTGCGAAGGTCAAGCTGTCCGACTTCCTGACCATGCCGACGAACGCCCACGTGCAGCGCCGGCCGTTCCAGTACTCGGTGCTGCGGGTCGGCAAGAGGCGCGACGGCTCGAAGGTCGGCGTCTTCCTCTACTGCCAGCAGCACGCACGCGAGTGGGCGACGCCGCTCACGTGTCTGGAGACCGCCGAGCAGCTGCTTCGCAACTACGCGATCGATCCGAGGACACGGCGACTCGTCGACAACCTCGACATCTTCATCCTCCCGTCGTCGAACCCCGACGGTTCGCACTTCTCGATGCACAACTTCAATTTCCAGCGGCGCAACATGACGAACCACTGCGTCGTCGGCGGCCAGGAGACCGACGATCCCTTCGCGCAGAACTTCTGGGCGCCGAGGGTGAACCCCGCGACCGGGCTCCCGTACCTCAACACCGATCCCGCTTCCCGGAACGCGTGGGGCGTCGACGAGAACCGCAACAACACCGTCGGAACGATCTTCGACGGGTACGTCGGCGCGTCCTACTCGTGCGCGAGCGACGTCTTCGCGGGCCCATCCGAGGCCTCCGAGCCTGAGATCAAGAACGAGCTCTGGGTCGCAGACACGTTCGACAACATCAAGTTCTCGAACAACATCCACAGCTTCGGCGGCTACTTCATGTGGGCGCCGGGCACGTATCTCCCGGATCGTTCGGAGGGCGAGGCCGTCCATGCGAACATCGGCATCGAGAAATATTTCTTCGCCGCCGGCGACAGGATCCTGAACCGGATCAAGGAGCAGCGGGGCACGGCGATCCTCCCGGAGCGCACCGGACCGGTCGCCGACGTCCTCTACTCCGCGGCCGGAAACAGCGCCGACGAGCACTGGTACAAGCGCAACGTGATCGCCTACAGCTTCGAGACGGGCGCCGACCTCTTCGTCAACACTTCGCTCACCGTCGCGTCCGAGGCCGGAGCCACCGGGATCCGGGCAGCGAATCGGAACGGCTTCGACACGGGTGACCGGATCAAGGTCGACGCGGGGACCGCGAACGAGGAAATTCGCGTTGTCGCGTCGGTGATCAACCCGAATCCAGAGAGCCCGAGCCCGAACATCCTCTTGACTGAGCCGCTCTCCCTCCCGCACCCGGCCGGTGCGGCGCTGGCAGGCGGGACGACCCAGCAGGGTGTCGGCTTCCAGCCGGACTACGCAACCGAGGGCAAGCATGAGGCGCTCGAGTTCGCGGCCGGGAACTACGGGCTGCTCGAGTCGGCATTCGAATACGCCCGCGACGAGACTCCGCCCCAGGTGCGGATGACAGGTCCGAGCGTGTCGAGCACGCCCGAGCGTGTCGAGCACGCCGATCGAGACGACGTTCGTCTACGTGAACGAACCGTCGGTGATTCACTACACCACCGACGGGTCGAAGCCGACCGAGTCGTCGCCGGAGTGGGACTCCACCGGCCCGCGTGAGCCGGGTGAGGTGTTCCACATCACCGAGACGACCACGTTCAAGTGGATCGCGAAGGACATCAAGGGCAACGTCTCGACGGGCCAGAGGGTCTTCGTGATCAGATAGCGGAAGGGCAAGGACTGCCAACGGGCGGCCCGCGCCGCCGGGCCGCCCGTCCGTCGCTCCGGATCCTCGTCGTCGTGCTCGCGGGAGTCCTCGCGATCGGTACGACCGCGGCCGTGTTCGTGCTCGCGGGCGGAGAGGAATCGGCTTCGGGTGATCCCGAGCGCTGCCGAGTGCTCACGGAGGCAGCGGCCCGCGCCTGTTACACACGCGAGTACGCAGCGATGGTCGTGGGCAGAGACGACCCCAGAGCAGCGGTGGACGCGATTGCCGATGCGGCCTGGAGGGAAGGCGGGTCGGTCCTCTCCGACTGCCACGGCCTCATGCATACGGTTGGACGCACGTACGCCCGCGACGCCGGCGTCACGCTGGCGACGCTCATGGACTACCTGCCACGAAGCAACGATCCGGGCTGTAGCGCCGGTTTCGCGCATGGGCTGGTAACGGGTGTCGCTCCCGACATCGACCCGAGACGGCCAGGTGAGGCGACAACCGTGTGCGCCGATGCGGGGACGCGCTACCGGCGCTACAGCTGCATCCACGGGTTCGGGCATGCCTTCATGCGCATCAACGGCGATCGGCTCGCCCCGGCGCTCGACCTCTGTCGCGGGCTCGGGGCGCGCGCGCGCCCGACTGCGCCCAGGGCGCCTACCACGATTACTGGTTCGCGGTCGTCGGGGTCGACGACGCGAGCTTGCCGGCCGAAGCGGTGACCGACCCCCGCCGGCTCTGCGCCGCGCAACCCCAGGCGTTCGTGCGGCCGTGCTGGTACCGGGCGTTCGTCGACAACCGGCCGGCGGGCTTCCAGGTCCGGTCCTTGGACGATTTCGAGGCGCTCTGCCACGGGCTCGACGGCCTCCAGCGCGAGGCGTGTATTACGGCTGCCTCAGTGATCGGGCCGCCCGACCCGGCTGTTCAGCTCCAGCTCTGCGCCGGTCTCGCAGGTCCGGCGGACGCCGAGAGCTGCGTTCGGGGACGAAGGTGCAGAACCTGCTCGGCCGGTCAACTGGCGTATACGTCGAGCTGATCGGCCGCTGCGAGCTGTTCGTCGGAGCGACGCGCGCGGCATGCTATCGCTGGCTCGGGAAGACCCTCGCCGTCCTGACGGACTTCGTGTTCGGGCAGACGGGCTGTCCGCAGCTGGCGGGCGCGGGCGCACGCCGACAGTGCCGCGCCGGTGCACGTCGCCTCGATGAGGCACTCGTAACCTTCAGCTGACCGTTGTACTGTGGAGCAGTCGGGCTCGCGTTCGTCTCGCCCTGGTCGCGCTCGCCGCCTGCTTCCTGCCCGTCGCCCTACTGCGCCTTCACCCCGAGCGGGGGCAGGCGCGGCGCCGCGTACTCGGCGCGCTGGTACAAGCGTGCGTTCCAGCGCATCTACATCCTCATGCACGGCGGCACGGCGGAGGCGATGACAGCGAGGCTGCGCGCGCTCGGGCTTGCCCGGGGTCCGGACCGAGATCCCGGTCAACCCAAACCCCAACATGACCGTCATCTGGAACCCGCTCGCGGTCGGCGTGCCGGACGTCTCCGGAAACCACTTCCGCAACTATTTCCCGGGCTCGAAGTACGTCGACGCGTACGGGAACAACTACTACAACACGAGCGCCGTCTACGCCTACCACCGGACTGAGGGTCTCTACAGGGCCTACCCCGGCAAGCCGTTCATGTTCCCGGAGTGGGGCCTGACGGTCGACGATCCGGCCTACGTCAAGGCGTTCGCGACGTTCATCCGGCGGCACCCGAGGGTGCGCTTCGTCAGCTTCTTCAACGGGCCCGCGGGCGGGCCGTCCGATCTCGGCACCAAGCCGAGGAGCCGAGCCGCGTACAGACGGTTCGTCACTCCGCTGTCAGACTAGCTCCCGATTCCCGCTCTCCCGCCACCAGAGCTGATCGCGCCCGCGCCGCACGAGGTCTCGTTCGGGCGCATCGCCGGCCGCGCGCCGCGCGGGACGCAGATGGTCATCGTCGGCATCGACG
>JBKPFE010000365.1:0-2402 GCA_046728705.1 Actinomycetota bacterium | reverse complement strand
TGCGCGAGCACTGGCCGGGTGCCGGCGAGGTCGCGTACCGCTGGTCGACGCAGGACTACATGGCGCACGACCACGTCCCCTACGTCGGCCGGCTCAGGCGCCGCTCCGAGCACGTGTTTGTCGCGACCGGCTACAGCAAGTGGGGCATGACGAACGGGACCGCGGCCGCGATGATCCTCGCCGACACGATCCTGGGCCGCCGGAACCAGTGGGCGCCGCTCTACGACTCGAAGCGGCTGGTACACCGATCGGCGCTTGGCAGCTTCCTGAAGGAGAACTTCTCGGCCGGGCTCCACTTCGTCCGTGACCCTTTCTCGCGCACTGATCGAACGACCGTCGAGGAGCTTGAGCCCGGCGAGGGAGCCATGATCCGGGTTCGCGGCCGCAGGACTGCCGTCTATCGCGACGAGCGGGGAACGCTGCATGGCCTGTCGCCGATCTGTCAGCACCTCTACTGCCTCGTCGACTGGAATCCCGCCGAGCGGAGCTGGGACTGCCCCTGCCACGGCTCACGCTACAGCGGCGAGGGGCGCGCGATCCAGGGGCCGACGACGGAGGACCTCCAACGGCGAGAGCTTCCAGGCAACCTGCGCTGAGGTTCGTCCGGCGACCCGCGTGGGGCGCCGCGCCGGCCAAAGGACGTCCGCGGATCCAGCCGGGTGCGGCGCGCGGCGTCGCCGTTCACTACTCCGGGATGAACGCCGACGAGCAGCGCCTGCACCGGAACTGCGCCGGCCGCGTCCGCGCGATGCAGCGGTTCCACATCGAGAGCAGAGGCTGGCTGGACATCGCCTATAACCACATCTTTTGCAGGCACGGCTACGTGTTCGTCGGGCGCGGGTTCGGCGCACGCTCTGCCGCCAACGGGACGACCGAGGCGAACGACCACTACTTCGCGATCTGCTTCCTCGGGGACGACTCGGTCGGGCGCGCCGACGTCACGCCGGAAGCTCGACGAGTCCTACGGCAGCTGATCGCCGAGTACCGCCGCCGCTACCCGCGGGCGGGAGAGGAACGGCCGCACTCGGATTTCGTCGCCACGCGGTGCCCGGGCGACGAGTTGCGCGCGCTGATCAGCGGTCTCTGACCAGGAACGCGACCCGACCTTGCGTGCCGGCCGCCCAGCAGGCGAAGCCACCGGCGCAGTCGACGGTGTGGAAGCTGCCCTCGTCGAAGCCGCGCCAGGTGCGGCCGGCGTCCGTCGAGACGTCGCTGCCGCCTGGCCCGACGATGATCGCGTCTCGCCCCGTCACCCAGATGGCGCCGGAGCGGAGCTCGTCCGGCGCGTTCTGGTTCAGCTGCCAGGTCGCGCCGCCGTCGTTCGTCAGTGCAAGCGTGTCGAACGACGCAGCCCCCAGGCCGAAGTCGCCGCCGGCAGCGATGCCGTGCCGCGGATCTCGGAAGGCAAGGGCGGAGATCCCGCCCATCGGCGTGCTCCGAATCGGCGTATTTGCCACCGTCCAGGTCTGTCCGCGGTCGCTCGTGTGGAAGACCCGAGCAACCGCACCTCCGCCGGTGCCGAACCATGCGTTCCGCCCGCCTGCCGTCGTGATGCACTGGCCGCTCGCTGCGAAGCCGGCCTCGCCGGGCAGGGCCGGCGGCATCTCGGCATCGACGATACGCCAGCTCCGGCCGCCGTCACTCGTGGCGAGGATCCGGAACCGACCGTCGACCGGATCGGACAGGGCGAGCCCTCGATGCTTGTCGAAGAACGCCATGCAGTCGTAGAAGGCCGTCGGCTCCGTGTTCTGGAACGCCAGCGTCCAGGTCTGGCCGCCGTTCGTCGTGCGGTATATGCGCGAGGCGCTGCCGGTGCCGACCGAGAGAATCACCGCGGTGTTCCTGTCGAACGCTTCGACGTCGCGGAACAAGAACCCCGCAGTTCCAGGCGGCCCGACCAACCCCCACGTGGCGCCTCGGTCGGTCGTCCGCAGGATCGCGCCGGCGTCATTGCCCACCCAAGCCACTCGCTCGCTGACTGCCGAGAGACCGCGAGAGCTCGCCATCGAGCCGGTGGGGGTCAGCTGCCAGCTGTAGTCACGGCGGCTGCCGCCCGCGAACGCCAGCGAGGTCGCGACGAGCGTGCAAACGGCGACGGCGAGGGAGATCCGCTTCAGCACGGGCGAGACCGTAACAGGGTCGAACTAGGATTGCGCCGATGCCGACCGATCCCCTGACTGACGAGCAGCGAGAGATCCGCGACCTGATCCGGGAGCTCGCGCGCGAGCGGATCGCGCCGCGCGCGGCCGAGATCGACAAGACGGCCGAGTTCCCCTGGGACGTCGTCGAGCTCTTCCGCGAGCACGGGATCTTCGGCGTCATGTACGACGAGGAGTACGGCGGGCTCGGCGCCTCCGCGCTGATGACGCTCGTGGCGATCGAGGAGGTCTCGAAGGTCTGCG
>JBKPFE010000024.1:0-3700 GCA_046728705.1 Actinomycetota bacterium | reverse complement strand
TCGTCGGGGCGATCATCGCTGTCCCGATCGTCGCCTCGATCCAGATCGTGGTCCGGGAGCTGACCGCAAAGCGCCGGGCGGAGATGGCGGCCCTTCGATCATCAGACGCCGCTCGCGCTCCACCAGCCGTCGCGTGACGCTACACCGGCGGCGGTTCGAGCCGAAGGGCTAAACGCGCGCTGGGACGAGGAGATCTCCGTGGTGAGGTTGTGGAACCGGCCCATGTGCGCGTCGCTCAGCCAGCCTCAATTTTCGGAGGCTGTCTCCAGGTGCTCCGCGCAGCGTCTCGCCTGTCGACGACCTGGGCCCTGAGCGCTCGATCCTTCTGCGCTCAAGGCCTCAGGCGGGATACGTGTTCGGCGAGTACTTACTCCGGAATATTTCGCCAATGGTGTCGGTACCAAGCTCCCAAGTCGAAGCTGGCCTGCGGCGACGACACGCGCTGATTGGGGCGAGGGCGGTCGCGCGAGCTGACGATCTTCGTTCCGTCGGGGCCGGGGTCGAGCCGTGCCTGTGCCGACGGCGCTGCGATCGCCGCGACCGCGAATCCGAGAGCAATCAACTTGATGGTGAACCGCTTCCTGCGTTGCATCTCCACTCCCTCTCTCGTGTTTCCTGCCATGTCTCGACCGTACGGCGGGCGGGCGTTCCTGTCGTTCGCAGCCGCGACACCAGAAGTGTCAAGCTCGTGACAGAGCGATCGAGTGGCAGGTCATTGCGGGCGTGCCCCAGAAGGATGTGCGGCGCTCCTGCGGCCACTGGCCTCTTCGTCGCCCTCGTGCGCGGCGACCGAATGATCGAGGTATGACCCACAGGCCGGAACGGCTGTTGGGTTTTCCAACGACATCGGCTCAGGCCAGGTAAACGTCACGTGATAGCCAGCCGCTGCATCGTCGGCTGGGTAGGAAACGTCGATGACGAACCGACCCTGGACTAGGTCTGCGCAGCGCGGTCGTCGCTAGGCGCCTCAGCAGCGTGTTGTGACTGAGGCCTACCTCGTGCGTCGGGCAGCTCGGAGACGTCGAGGGTGGCACCCGTGAACGCGGCGAGCTCGCGGATGCGGTCTTCGTCCTCGGCGGTGAAGTCGGCTCCTCCCGACTTGTCGGAGAGCTGGAGAAGCCCGTAGCTGCGGCCGTCCTCGCCGCAGACCGCCGTGGCCAGCCAGCCCCGCATCGGTGGGTGTCTGTCGGCCACGTCACCGAAGCCGGCCCAGTCGGGATGGGCCTCGACCTCGTCCTGCGTCAGACGTACTACCTCACCTGGCTCGAGCCGGATGCCGTGCAACCCGAGACCGCGCGGGTCGACGCGAAAGTCGCGCCAGCGCGCGTACTGCGCGCTCAGGTTGAAGAACTTGCGCGCCGCATGTCCGTCACCGTCGAGGTCGACACTGAGGGCGGCTTGCTCAGCGCCGGTCAGGGCTCGCGCGAGGCTGCAGGCGCGGTGCAGGAGATCGTCCAGGCGAGCGGCGAGCTGGGGGTCGTCGGCGACCTCGGGAGCGAACTCGGTGCCCACGTCTCCTCTGGTCGTCATGAACCTTCCTTGTTTAGGTGCCCTACTCGCTTGGACGCTACCGGCGGCTAGGTAGCCGGGGCACGTCCGGCGAGCGCGAAAGCTAGACGGGCGGCGGTTCGGGCACTGCTTCTTGCGGGCCGGCCTCGAAGACCGCCTCACGCTCTCGGGGCTGAATGGCGCCGGCCTTGATCGCCTCGGCCCAGTGACAGGCTACGACATGGCCGTCGGAGAGCTTGCGGAGAGGCGGCACCTCGGTCGTGCAGCGGGTCGGCTGGATGTAGGGGCAACGGGTGTGGAACCGACAGGCGTGCGGCGGGTTCGCGGGGCTCGGCAGGTCGCCGGGCAGCAGGATTGTCTCGCGCTTCGACTCCACCTCCGGATCCGGGATCGGCACGGCGGACAGCAGCGCGATCGTGTACGGGTGGAGCGGGTTCTCGTACAGCTCCTCCGCCGGCGAGATCTCGACGATCGAGCCCAGGTACATGACCGCGATCCGATCGGAGATGTGCCGCACGACGGCGAGGTCGTGGGCGATGAACAGATACGTCAGCGAGAACTCGGTCTGAAGCTGCTCGAGCAGGTTGATGATCTGCGCCTGGATCGAGACGTCGAGCGCGGAGACCGGCTCGTCCGCGACGATGAAGTCCGGATTGAGGGCGAGGGCGCGCGCGATGCCGATGCGCTGGCGCTGACCGCCGGAGAACTCGTGCGGGAAGCGGGAGCCGGCGTCGGCGGGAAGCCCGACCGTCTGGAGGAGCTCTCGCACCCGGGCAGCGAGGCCTCCGCGCCCGACGAGCCCATGGGCCCTCATCGGCTCGCCAACGATCCGGCCGACGCTGTGGCGTGGATTGAGCGACGAGAAGGGGTCTTGGAAGATGACCTGCATGCGGCGGCGGAGGGGCCGGAGCTCGCCCTCGCTGCTGTTCGTGATGTCCTCGCCGTCGAAGACGATCCGGCCCGCGGTCGGCTTGTAGAGCCGCAGAATCGCGCGACCGACCGTCGACTTCCCGCACCCCGACTCGCCGACCAGGCCCAGCGTCTCGCCGCGCGCAATCGTCAACGTGACGTCGTCGACCGCCTTGATGTCGCCGACATGGCGATCGAGGACGAGACCGCTCTTGATCGGAAAGTAGACCTTGAGGTTCTCGAGCTCGACCAGGTTTCCGTTCTGGCTCATGTAACGACCGCTGTCCTCATCCGCTCCCACTCCTCGACCGGTACCGGGTTGAAGCACGCGACCTTGTGTCCCGACTCGATCTCCACGAGCGGCGGGACCTCCTTCCGCGACAGCTCGACCTCGTAGCGGCACCGCGGCTGGAACGGACACGCCTGCGGCGGCTGCAGCATGTCGCGCGGGATACCCTCGATCGGGTGGAGCCGCTCGGCCCGGGCGGCGTCGAGCCGGGGGATGCTCTGGAGGAGCCCGACGGTGTAGGGGTGTCGCGGCTCGGCGAAGAGCTGAGTGGCCGACCCGGTCTCCATGAACATCCCGGCGTACATCACGTTGACGCGCTCGCACATCCCCGCGACGACCCCGAGGTCGTGCGTAATCAGGATGAGCGCCGCGTTCTCTTCGGCGACGAGCGCGCGGAGCAGGTCGAGGATCTGCGCCTGGATCGTGACGTCGAGCGCCGTCGTCGGCTCGTCGGCGATCAGCAGCTTGGGCCGGCACGCGAGTGCCATCGCGATCATCGCGCGCTGGCGCATCCCGCCGGAGAACTGGTGCGGGTAGTCGCGCACGCGCTTGGTTGCGGTTGGGATCCCGACCCGGTCGAGCAGCTCGGCGGCGCGGCGCTGTGCCGCCTTCCCCTTCATCCCGAAGTGCGTCTCGAGTGCCTCCGTGATCTGACGGCCGATCGTCAGCACCGGGTTGAGGCTCGTCATCGGGTCCTGGAAGACCATCGCGATCTCCCTCCCACGAACCCGCCGCAGCTGCCGGTCGGAGAGGTGCACGAGGTCGCGGCCCTCGAACATCGCGCTCCCGTCCACGACCTTCCCCGCCCGCGGCAGGATCCCGAGCAGGCCGAGTGCGGTGACGCTTTTCCCACAGCCCGACTCACCGACGATCCCGAGCGTCTCTCCTGGGGCGATGTCGAACGAGACGCCGTTGACCGCGTGGATCGTGCCGCGGCGAGTCCAGAACTGGACATAGAGGTCCTCGACGGAGAGGAGCGGCTCCCTGTTCATC
>JBKPFE010000100.1:0-1225 GCA_046728705.1 Actinomycetota bacterium | reverse complement strand
CAAGCGTTCATGTTCTGCATGGACGAGCCCGACCGCGAGCCCGCCTTCAGCGCGCCCAACGACCGGACGCTCGAGCATGCCAGGCGTTCGAATGGCCGGCTGATCCCGTTCGTCCGGCTTGACATGAACCAGTCGCCGATCGAGGAGGCGGTCCGCTGCCTCGATCGCGGCGCCCGGGGAATCAAGCTCCACCCGCGCGCCCAGCGCTTCCTCTTGAACGACGAGCGCCTCGCACCGGTGTTCGAGCTGGCGGCCGAGCGGCGGGTGCCGATCCTGATCCACGGCGGCCGCGGCCTGCCGCCGATCGCCGACGACCTCTCGCGGCTGGTCGAGGAGTACCCGGAGGCGCAGCTGATCATCGCGCATGCCGGGATCGCCGATCTGGCCGCGCTGGCGGGACGTCTCGCCGGGCGCAAGGGCGTCTTCTTCGACACCGCCGTGTGGAGCCCGGTCGACCTGCTCGACTTCTTCCACCAGGTGCCGCCGGAGCAGATCCTCTACGCGTCCGATTACCCCTATGGCCGCCAGCCGCAGTCGCTCCTGATCGGGTTGCGGACGGCGCTCACGGCCGGCCTGAACGAGCAGCAGCTCCGCGACATGCTCGCCGGCAACGCCAAGCGCATCGCTGCAGGCGGGGAACCGCTCGAGCCGTCGACCCCGACCGGCACCGACGAGTTCTCTCAGTCGATGGCGCTGGCGCGAATCCACCAGTACCTCTCGATGGCGACGCCGCTCCTCTGGACCCGCCAGCAGGACTCGATCGGCGTGCTCGGGCTGGCCCTGAACGCTTCCTACGCCAGGAACGGCTATCCGAAGGAGCTGGAGCAGATCCGCCAGCTCCTGTCCACGGCGCAGGAGCTCTGGCGTGAACTCCCGGAGATCGAAGACGAGGGCGAGCGCATGGCGACGACCCGTGCGACCTTCGCGCTCGTCCACCTCGCCGACATCATCGCCGTCACGCCTGGTGCTTAGAGCTCGGCTCAGTATGGGGCTCGTTGCGGGGGTGCGATGGGTGGATGCGAGGCACGGACGCAGGGAGCGTCCATATCCTCAGTGATATGGACGCGACTGAGGACAAAGCCTCGCGCCGCCCAGCGCGGCCCGGCGACTCAGCTCCCATGCTGAGTCGAGCTCTTCTGCTTACGGTCAACGGCGAGCGGCACGCGGTCGACGCCGAGGTCGGCACTTCGCTCGCCGAGGTGCTTCGCGACCAGCTCGGGCTGAC
>JBKPFE010000257.1:0-7388 GCA_046728705.1 Actinomycetota bacterium | reverse complement strand
GTCTCCGAGCTCGACGGCATCGAGCCGCTCGCGCGGGACGGCCGCGACACACACGCGTACCACCTCTACATCGTCCGGATCGATCCCGAGCAGGCGGGCGGGACGCGGGACGAGTACGCAGCGCTGCTGGCCGAGGCAGGCATCGCCACGAGCATCCACTTCCTGCCGGTGCACACCCTGACGGCGTACCGCGAGCTCCTCGACGAGCCGCCGGAACTCCCTGTAGCGGAGCGGGCCGGCGCCGAGGTGCTGTCGCTGCCGCTCTCGCCCGCACACTCGGACGAGGTCATCGCCGAGGTGGTTTGCGCGCTGCGCCGCGTCCACGGGCACTTCAAACGTGAGTAAGACGCTCAGGGTCTCACTGACCCTGCTCGTGACGGCGCTGTGCGCCGCCTACGTGCTGTGGAAGATCGACGTCGGGCGAACGCTCGAGTTGCTCGTCGACATCAACCTCGGCTGGCTCGCCGCGGCAGTGGCGGTCATGGTCGTCACGACCTGGCCGATGGCGAAGCGGTGGCAGTGGCTCCTCGATGCGAAGGGGATCCACGAGCGGCTGAGCTGGCTGACGCGGGCGTACTTCGTCTCGTATGCGTTCAGCCAGGTGCTGCCGACCGGAATCGGCGGGGACGCCTCGCGGATCTACGAGACCGCCCGGCGGCATCCCGGCAACACCGGGACAATCGCCGGCTCCGTCATCCTCGAGCGCGCCCTCGGCGGTGCGGCGACGCTCCTCCTCGCCGCCGCCGGCCTCGTACTCGCCGTCGGCGAGTACGACATCGGCCCGTACCTGTGGATCGAGATTGCCGCCGTCGTCGCTCTGCTCATCGGCGCCGTGGTCGCTTTTTCGCGGACCCTGCGACGCCGGTTGGCGTGGCTCGGCCCCCCGCTCGCCCGGATCCGGCTCGAGCGGCCGCTGCGGGCGCTCTATGAGGGCATCCATGGTTTTCGTGACCATCCCGGCACGCAGTTCGCCGTCTTCGCGCTCTCGCTTGGGCTCCAGATCGCGCGGATCGCTGCGATCTGGATGACCGGCGAGGCGGTCGGCGTCGACCTCTCGCTGGGGCCGTACTTCGTCCTCGGGCCTCTGCTCTTCCTCGTCATGCTCGCCCCGTTCACGATCAACGGGCTCGCTGTGCGTGAGGCGTTCTTCATCAGCTTCATGTCGCGGCTCGATGTCGACGCGGACGCGGCGGCGGCGACCGGCTTCCTGTTCTTCGCCGTGACGCTGGCGCTCGCGCTCCCGGGCGTGGCGATCCTCGCGTGGGAGGCGATTCGCTCGCCCGCGCGGCGTTCTCTGCCTCATGCCTGACGTCGCCGCGGTGGTCGTGACGTACAACGCGCTGCCCTACGTGGAGCGCACGCTCGAAAGCCTCGAGCGCCACGAGACGGTCGTCGTCGACCACGGCTCGACCGACGGGACGCTCGAGCTCGTACGCCGCCGCTTCCCGCGGGTCAAGCTCGTCGAGCAGGAGAACCTCGGGCTCGCTGCCGGCTGGAACCGCGGCGTCCGCGAGACCTCGACGCCGTTCGTGCTCATCCTCAACGCCGATGCGTGGCTGGTCGACGATGCGGCCGACCGTCTCGCCGCCTTCGCCGAGCAGCGCCAGCGGGTGGGCTTCGTCGCGCCACGGCTGCTCAACCCCGACGGGACGCTCCAGCCGTCGGTGCGCGCCTTTCCGACGCCCTGGCGGCTCGCGACCGAGTACCTCTTCCTCCGGAAGCTCGCTCCCCGCTCGCGGGCGCTCAACGCGTTCTACGGCGCGGGCTTCCGGCACGACGAGGTCCGCGAGATCGACTTCGCCAAAGCGGCGGGCTTCCTCCTTCGCCGGGCCGCCTTCGACGAGGTCGGGCCCTTCGACGAGGAGTTCTTCCTCTTCAGCGAGGAGACCGACTGGTGCTACCGGCTGCGCGAGGCGGGGTGGCAGTCGTTCTTCTACCCGGGCGCCGAGGTCGTGCACGTCGGCGGCGCGAGCTGGCGGGCGGAGTCGGCGACCCTGTTCACGGAGCAGGTGCGCGGTCACCTGCGCTTCCTCGCCAAGCACCAGGGGCAGAAGGCGGCCGACCGCGGCCGGCGCGTGCTTTTGGCCGGGCTGCGGCTGCGCTCACTCGTCTTCCGGGGAGAGCGAGGGGACGTCTACCGGAACGCTGCGGACTGGCTGCGATCCACGCGTTGACCCGACTGCCTCTGCTGCTTGCGGCTCCACCGCTGCTCGTTGTCGCGCGCTTTCTCCCGGAGGAGGGCTTGGGACTTGCGCTCCGACTCGCCTTGGCGAGCCTGTGCCTGCTGCTGCCGGGCGCCCTGGTCGCGCGGGCGTTGCGGCTGCCGGGCGCTGCTTCGGCGTTCGCGCTGTCGCTCGGAATCCTGTTCGTCGCGCTGGTCGTCGTCTTCGCGTTCGAGACCACGATCCTCGTCGCGCTCGCCGTGCTGGTCGCCGTGACGCTCGCCGCGCTTCCCTTTGCAATTCGGCAGGTGACGCCTTGTTACCTGGGCGGTCGGGCAGGGTGGCTGGCGCTGGCGCTGGGCGCGGCGTTCGCGATCCCGGTCTGGCGCTTCGCGGCGGCGCTCGAAGGGGACGCGCTCTTCCACCTCGCCCGCGTCCGGAAGCTGGCCGATTTCGACAATCTGTCGCTCGACGCAGTCGCCGAGTTCGCCGACGGCGGGCCCCACCCGGGGTACGCCTTTCCGCTCTGGCACGGGCTCCTGGCGCTCGTCAGCCGCCTGGCCGGCGTCGACCCGGCCGACATGATCCTGCACGAGGCTGCGATCCTCGTGCCCCTGGCTTTCCTGCTCGCCTTCGAGGCCGGGCGCGCGCTCTTCAACTCGGTCTGGGGAGGGCTCGCGGTGCTGACCGGGCAGGTGGCGATCACTGCGCTCGCACCTGGAGACGGAGGCGCCTACGACTCGCTCGAGCTGCCCGCGACCGCCGCGCGCCAGCTGATCGTGCCGACGGTCGTGGCACTCGCGATCCTGTTCGTGAGGACTCCGCGAGTGGCGCTGATCGCTCCGCTCACGGCGGCCTCGCTCGCGCTCGCGCTCGTCCATCCGACCTATGCGCTGTTCCTGCTCCTCCCGTTGGGCGGCTTCGCGCTCGTTCGGCTCCTCTTCGCCCGAAGCGATCTCGTATCGCTCGCGGGCGCGCTCGCGTCGGTTGGGATCCCCACCGCCGCCGTCTTCGTCTGGCTCGCTCCGATCGTCGAAGACACCGCCGGGCATACACCGTCCGGCATCGAGGTCGCGCGGGCGCTCGAGCGCTACTCACGCGAGCTGAACGTCGACTCGCTCGACCGGTACTCGCTCGCGCCCGAGGTGTTCGGCCGCAGCGGCGCCGTCGCCGTCGCCGCCCTCGTGTCGATCCCGCTCGCCGCCCTGGCCATGCGAGCGCGCTGGGCTGCCTTCGTGGTCGGGGCCTCGCTCCCGATCCTGGTGCTGATGACGAGCAACGTGCTGTTCCCGCAGTTCGCCGACCTCGTCTCGATCTCGCAGGCGCGGCGCGCCGCCGGCTTTCTCCCGCTCGCCGTTGCGTTCGCGGGCGGATGTGTCGTCCTCGCCGGGCTCCTGCGCGGCGCGGTGCTGCCGGTTGCCTTCGCAGCCGGGCTCTGGCTGCAGCTGACGTGGCCTGGGGACTTCGGCGATCTGGAGGGAGGCGGTCCGGTTGCGGCGACGTGGATCGCGCTCGTCGGAGGCGTGCTGGCGATCCCGGCCGGGTTCGTCATCTCCCGCCGATTCCGGCCGGTGCAGGACCGAGGCGCGTTCGCCGCCCTCGCCGCGGCGCTCTTCATCGTTCCCGTCGCCTTCCACGGCCTGCGGGACTGGGAGAAGCCGGAAGGGCCGCGCCTGCCGCTGACTCCAGGGCTCGTCGCCGCTCTCCGCGACAAGGTCCCCGAGGGCGCGATCGTCTTCTCCGACCTGGAGACGAGCTACCGGATCGGGGCCATGGCACCGGTCTACGTCGCCGCCGGCCCGCCGGCGCACGTCGCGGACACCGAGGACAACCGCCCCTACGAGCGGCGGCGCGATGTCCTCAGGTTCTTCCGCTCGGGCCGGCTCGAGATCCCGCGCCGCTACGGCGCCGGCTGGCTCGTGATCGACCGCGAACGGTCGGTTCTCCGCCCGGCGCTCCCCGTCGTCTACGCCGACGACCGCTACCTCCTGTACCAGCTATAGGTACTCGCATGAAAGTGCTGCTCGTGACCTTGTACTTTCCGCCCGCGGGCGGCGGCGGCGTCCAGCGCCCGCTCAAGTTCGCCACTCATCTGCCGTCGCTCGGGATCGAGACCCACGTACTGGCCCCGCACGACCCGAAGTGGGTGCACCGCGACGACGACCTCGTTCCGCCCACCCAGGCGTGGATCCACCGCGTTCGCTACCTCGGCCCGAAGGGACGCCTGCCGGCCGAAGAGCTGCACGGACTTCAGGGGCTCGAGCGCGCAGGGCGGAAGACGGCGCTCGCCTTCCGGCGGGTGCTGGTCCCCGACGAGAACGTGAGCTGGAACCTGACCGCCGCGCCGGCCGCGATCCGGATCGCGCGGCGGGAGGGGATCGACGTCGTGATCACGACCTCGCCGCCGACCTCGGTCCACCTCGTCGGCGCGGCGGTCAAGCGGGCGACGGGCGCGCGCTGGATCGCCGACCTACGCGACTCGATCGTCGCGAACCCGCACCGCCGCGTCGAGTCGCGCCTCGTGCGGGCGAAGGAAGCGACCGGCGAGCGTGTCGCCCGGCTGGTGGCGCGTTACGCCGACGCAGTCACCGCCGTCACCGACCCCATCGGCGAGGAGCTGCGGGCGCTCGGCGCGGGCCGCGTCCAGACGATCGCCAACGGCTGCGACTTCGAGGACTTCGCGGGGCTCTCGTATGAGCCCGGGCCCCGGTTCCGGCTCACCCACACGGGCAGCTTCTTCGGGCGAAGGAGCCCACGGGCGATCCTCGAGGCGCTCGCCGGAGCCGACGCCGACATCGTCGCCCGCTTCGTCGGCGACTTTCGCGCCGCCGACCGTGAGTGGGCCGAAGGGCTCGACCTGGGTGATCGGCTCGAGCTGCACCCGTATCTCCCTCGGCGGCGGGTGCTCGAGCTCCAGCGCGACTCGGAGGCGCTCCTGCTCCTCATCCCCGAGTCGGGCGGGCGCGGGCGGGCTGTGCTCTCGGCGAAGGTGTTCGAGTACCTGGCGGCCGAGCGGCCGATCCTCGCCGCCGTGCCGCCGGACGGCGCCGCCGCCGACCTGGTCCGCGAGACCGGGGCAGGTGTCGTGGTCGCTCCGGACGATGTGGACGGCCTGCGCGACGCCCTCGTGCGGCTCGAGGGCGACTGGCGGGCGGGCAAGCTCAACGGCACGCCGCTCTCGGCCGAGGCGCGGGCGCGGCTGTCGCGACGGGCGCGTGCCGAGGAGCTCGCCGACCTCGCGAGGAGTCTGTGAGACGTCGCTTGCGATGTCTCATTCAGGCCGTGCGGGCTTTGCCCGTACGGCCGTCTGAACTGACCGGTCGACACGTTTGTCCCTCGAGGTGCGGCCGTGAGTAAGGGCCGGTTGACCGCGTTCCTGTTCCTGGCGACGCTCTTCTGCGTCAGCTTCGAGAAGATCCAGTGGGAGCTCGCTGGGACGATCGGCCTCTCCGGGATCCTGGCGGCGCTATTCGTCCTCTCGTTCGGCGCCGATCGGCTGTCGGCAACGGCGCGGGGATTCCCGCGGACGGTCGCCATCGTCCTCCTCTTCGGGCTCATGTTCCTGCTCGTCTACCTCGCCGGGTTCTTCAACATCGAGACCGAGCAGGCCGCCGACCAGTTCGCCAAGGGACTGGCGCGGTTCGCGATCACGTTTGCGTTCGCCGCCGCCGGGATTGCGTACCTGGCACGGCGGCCGATGCGCTTCTACTGGCTCGCGCTCGGGGTGCTGTGCGCCGGAATTGCCTTCAACGGCGTCTACGGGATCGCCCAGCTCGCCTTCGCTGAGTCCGGCCGGGACCTCGACCAGACCGTGCTCGGGCCGCTGCTCGGCGACGCGCGGCCGATCAACTTCTACGGCGCCGTCGAGGGCGCCGACGTCTACCGGCCGAACGCGCTCACCAACGACCCGAACCACCTCGGGATCGTCCTGCTCCTGCCGCTGTTGATCTTGACGCCGCTCTACCTGCGCCTCGAGCGCGGGCACCGGCTCAA
The DNA here is from genome assembly GCA_046728705.1 of Actinomycetota bacterium. Classification (GTDB taxonomy): domain Bacteria; phylum Actinomycetota; class Thermoleophilia; order Gaiellales; family Gaiellaceae; genus JACDAN01. The sequence continues at coordinate 1,233 of JBKPFE010000257.1, read as the reverse complement.
GTGGCCGCTGGCGGTGCTGCTGCCCGTGCTGCTCCTGGTCGAGCTGGCGACGCTCTCGCGCAGCGGCCTGCTCGGGCTCGGCGTCGGGACGCTGATCCTGCTCATCCCTTACCGGCGGCGGTTCGTGTCGGGCGCCGTGCTCTTACCGCTTGCCGGCTTGGCGCTGGCGCTCGCCTGGATCGTCTCGCGCCGCGTGGACTTCTTCGAGACGGTGGTGCGCTCCCGGCTCGACACCGAGGCCGACTCGACCGCCGTCCACTTCGACGTCTACGAGCTGATCGGGCCCGCGCTCGACGGCCACGCCCTCTTCGGGCTCGGCCTTAACACCTTCTCCGTCTACTACGAGGCCGTCACCGGGCTGACGAATTGGGGACCGCACTCGTTCTACGCCGCGCTCGTGATCGAAACCGGGATCGTCGGCGCCGCGCTCTTCGCCCTCTTCCTCCTGTGGGTCTTTCGCCGCTTGCAGGCCGGGCACCGGCTGGGCCGAGCCCTGGCGGCGATGCGCGATCCCGTAGCGGCGCGCGTGCGCCCGCTCGCCTGGGGGCTGACCGCGGCGATCGTCGGCGTGATGGCGGCGAACGCCTTCTACCTGACGATGCAGCAGTCGTACTTCTACGCGCTGACGATGCTCGCGCTGGCGCTCCCAGTCGTCTTCGGGCGGCGGCTCGTTCCCGATTGAGAGTCGTCGTCCTGACGACGTCGTATCCGCGGAACGCGGACGACGCGGCGGGTCGGTTCGTCGCCGACGCGGTCGAGCGGGTGCGGGCGGCGGGGGTCGACGTGGACGTGGTCTCGCCGGCGGACTTCGGCCACTTCGGGATCGCGTACGGCGCCGGCGTGATGGGCAACCTCAGGCGGCAGCCGTGGCGCTCGGCGTTGGTACCCGCCTTCCTCGTGAACTTCGCGCGGGCGGCGCGGCGAGCGACCCGGGAAGCCGATCTCGTCCACGCGCACTGGTTGCCGTCCGGGGCGGTGGCGCTCGCGACCGGCAAGCCCTTTGTTGTGCAGCTCTGGGGCTCGGACGTCGAGCTCGCGCGGCACGCACCGCGCCTCGCGCGCCAGGTGCTTCGGCGAGCCCGCGTCGTCGTCTGTCCGTCGCACGCGCTGGCGGAGGAGGCGCGGACGCTCGGCGCCCACGAGATCGCGGTGATCCCGAGCGGCGTCGAGCTCCCGGCCGAGGTGGGTGAGGAGACCCACCCGCCCGAGGTGCTCTACGCCGGCCGCCTGTCG
>JBKPFE010000366.1:0-1483 GCA_046728705.1 Actinomycetota bacterium | reverse complement strand
GCCGCGCTCCCAAGGCGACGGCGGTCCTCCACGTCGGCGACCTCCACTACGCCTCCGAGAAGGCAGTGGTCGAGCGCGTGCTGGCCAACCGCCCGGGCGTTGCGCGGGTGGAGGCGAACCCGGTCGCGCAGACCGCGACGGTCGAGTACGACCCGGGGAAGACGTCGGTTAAGGCGCTGCAACGCTGGGTCGAGGAGTGCGGCTATCACTGCGCCGGTCGCTCAGTTCCGGGTCACGTTTGCGATCCGGTCGCCGAGGAAGGCCGCGACGCGCCGACGCACGACCACGTCGCGGCGGAGCGCGCCGAGCACGCGCACGGCCATGGCCACGGCGGTCATGCCGGCATGTCGATGGCCGAGATGGAGCGCGACATGCGTAATCGCTTCCTCGTCGCCGCGCTGTTCGCGATCCCGATCGCGCTCTGGTCGCCGGTCGGGGAGTTCCTGTTCGGCTCGACACCGCCGACCCCGTTCGGGATCGGCGAGGACATCTGGCAGTTCTTCCTCAGCCTGCCGGTGATCTTCTACTCGTCCTGGATCTTCTTCCGCGGAGCATGGGTGGCGCTCCGCGCGAAGACGCTCGACATGATGGTGCTGGTGGCCGTGGCTATCGGTACCGCTTGGCTGTACTCGGTCGCGGTCACCTTCTTCATCGAGGGGGACGTCTTCTACGAGGCCGCGGCGTTCCTCGCCGCGTTCGTTCTCCTCGGGCACTGGTTCGAGATGCGCGCGCGCGGCGGCGCCAACGACGCCATTCGCGCGCTGCTCGACCTGGCGCCCGCGAAGGCGGTCGTCATCCGCGACGGGCAAGACCAAGAGGTGCCGACGGCCGAGGTGCAGGTCGGCGACCTGCTCCTGATCCGACCCGGCGCGAAGGTGCCGGTCGACGCCGAGGTGGTCGAGGGCGAGAGCTCGGTCGACGAGTCGATGGTCACCGGCGAGTCGCTGCCGGTGAGCAAGAAGCCGGGCGACACGCTGATCGGCGCGACGATCAACAAACAAGGCACCGCCCGGGCGCGGGCGACCGCGGTCGGCTCGGACACCGCCCTCGCCCAGATCGTCAAGCTCGTCCAGGAGGCGCAAAACTCGAAGGCGCCCGCGCAGCGGCTGGCCGACCGAGCCGCATTCTGGCTCGTCCTCGTCGCCCTGATCGGCGGCCTCGGCACCTTCCTCATCTGGTTCGGCGTCGTCGACCGTGAGTTCCTCGACGCGCTCCTGTTCGCGATCACGGTCGTCGTGATCACTTGCCCGGACGCGCTCGGCCTCGCGACACCGACCGCGGTGATGGTCGGGACCGGCCTCGGCGCGCGCCGCGGCATCCTCTTCAAGAACGCGACCGCGATCGAGCAGTCCGCCTCGCTCGACACGGTGGTGCTCGACAAGACCGGCACACTGACCCGCGGCGAGCCGGAAGTCGTCGAGATCACCGGCGACGGCCTCGACGACGACGAGCTGCTCCGCCTCATCGCCGCCGTCGAGCGAGA
>JBKPFE010000356.1:0-7683 GCA_046728705.1 Actinomycetota bacterium | reverse complement strand
GGTGGCCGTGAAGCCGTGCAGGAAGGCCGTGCCGCAAGACCGTCGGCCGCTCCGACAATGACCAAGCCAACTGACGAGCCTGTTGGGTCACCCAGGCTGTGTCGGGTTCGCGCTGCAGCCCGCGAGGTGGACGCGTCGGCTGCCGAGCTCGATGCGAAGAAGAGCTCGGGTGACCGGCCAAGCGCGAGCTCACTCCAACCCGACCCGCGGCGGACCACGGACGACTCGGGCATCAGCTCGCGCACCGACTCACCGCGCCGGCGGGGATCCAGGTTCGAGAACGCGTGTCGCAGGTGCACCGGCCGCAGCGCTCCGTCGAGATCTCGGCGGAGCCAGTCGTAGAAGCGCAGCGTGTACACGTAGGGCGTGGCGCTGATCTCGAGCACGACGTTGCCTGCCCCGCTCGCGTGCGGCGTGCCGGCCGGGATGAGGTAGAGGCGATGTTGCTCCGCGGGGTGAGTCTGCAGGTGATCGGCCCGTTCTGGGCAGATCAACCACGGGAGGTTGAAATCGATGCGGTCGCTCTGGCCGGAAGGGACCGCGAGGCAGTCCTCGTCGGCGAGAGCAAGTGGGCGAGAACCGAGGACGCCGGCCGGCTGTGCCGCGTACTCGCCGCCAAGGCGAGGCGCTTCCGAGCCGTGCACCCGACCTTCGTTACGCCGTCTGCGCTCGGGAGCGCCTACCAATGTGCCCCGCGATGCGCTCGCTATCACTGCGGCCGACATTTTCTGAGTGAGGGCGGGCGAGAACCTACGTGCGGCGTAGGCTTCCGCCCACGTAGGTTGACGGACAGGAAGCGCGCGCGAAATTTCGCGTCATGCTGAAAGAGCCGAAGATTGATCCGGCGACCGGTGATACTGGCTGGAACGGCATGGACGGCTGCCGCGTCGCCGCTTCGCGGGCGTTCCAAGAGAAACGTTCTGCGGCGATGTCTAGCCCGGGCGCTCGTCCGCGGTTCAGGCGGGCAGATGTTGCCTTGGGAGCGTTGCTAGCCGCTCGTGTGCTCGCGCGGCCATGGCGAGGTTCTTCTTGCGTTCGTAGCGTTCGACGGCCTGCTCGAGCGCGGCGGCGGCTTCGTTGGTGCGGTCGGCGGCGTGCAGCACCTCGGCCAGGTCGGAGAGCGCATCGCCCTGGTGGTTGAGCCCGTCAGTACGCTCCGCAATTGCGACCGCTTCCCGGGCGAGACGTTCGGCCTCGGCGTGCTTCCCCGAGGCTGCGTCGACGAGGGCCTCGGCCTGCCGCCATCTCTGCTGAGCCCAGACGTCGTTCTCGTCTGCAAGCTGGCGGCCGAGCTGCGCCAGGGGCTCGGCGTCGTCGTAGAGTCCCCGCGCACAGAGCACGCGCCCGAGCTCGGCCGCACAACCCGAGAGGATGCCGCGTATTCCACGGGTCTCCATCGACTCGCACGACCGGCGGAGATAACGGGCAGCGGCCTCGTAGTCGCCCGCAAGCGTGGCGATGTCTGCTAACCAGAGCTCTTCGGAGTTGCCCCTCAATGCGCGCAGCCGGTCGTTCGCCTCGCGCGCGAGCGGCCAGGCCTCGTCGAAGCGGCCGAGCATCGCGACCAGAACTGCGCGGAGCAGCATGTCCGGCGGAGACGGGTTCTCTGGCAGGGCCGCGTCGAGGGCGCGGAGCGCCTCGTCGGCCGGCCTCGGCCCCAGGATCAGCGCCAGCGGGAGAGCGAACAGGACCGAGTGAGGGTGCCCCGCGAGCCGAGCGTGCCGGATCGCCTGCTCCGATGCGTGCGCCATGTCCTCGAAGCGGCCACGGCTGTTGGCGACCCCGAGCGCGAGCGCATTCCAGACGTGGGCGAGGCCGGCATGGTCACCAGCCTGCTCGAGCAGCGGCAGCGCCGCGCCCGCGAGCGCCTCGAGCTCGTCGACGTCAGCGTCGGCAGCGAAAAACAACCGGCGCTCAGCGGCGACGACTCGCGCAAGCGCCGCGCCCCCTTCGTCGCCGGCCGCCTGTGCATGCTCTAACGCCGCCTCGGCCAGCGCGGCAGCTCTTTGGGGGTCAGCCATGAAGAACACCCTGGCGAGATCGAGCTCGAGCTGGACGTCCAGCCGGAGCGGCCGGGTCAGCTTGAGTGCACGCTCGAGCAGGGACGCGGCCGCGGGCTCGTCGACAGGCCAGAGCGCCCGCCGCCCCGCCGCGGCGAGATGGTCGCCGGCGCGCTCGGCGAGCGCGGCGTCGGGCTGTCCCAGCTCGGCCTTGTAGCGGGCGGCCTGCTCCAGGTGGTAGCCGACGATCTCCTCCTGCGCGTCCGGCTTCCCTTCCAGCCAGCGAGCGATGCGTTCGTGCAGCTCGGCGCGCAGCCGCTTGGACAGACCCGTGTAGGCGGCCTCGCGGATCAGCACGTGCGCAAAGCGGAAGGCGTCTTCGCCGGCGAGTTGGGGCGGGTCGGGGCGGAGTAGCTGCTTGTTGACGAGGGCTATTAGGCGCGATTCGAGCGCCGCCCGCTCCGTTTCCGGTAGGAGCCCGATGAGCGCGCCGCGGTGGAAGCCGCGACCCTCGACGGAGGCCCGCTGAAGCACCGTGCGCTCGCCAGCGTCGAGCCGGTCGATGCGCGCGGCCAGCACCGCCTGGACGGTGGGCGGCAGGCTCGGCTCGGCGCCTTCCGCGTGGACTGCCGTGAGCTGTTCGAGGAAGAGCGGGTTCCCCTCCGCCGTCTCGACGATCCGCGCTCGACCGCCTGGGTCGATGTCCTGAGGGCCGAGGTGGTCGACGAGCGCGCGCGCGTGCGTCTCCGGCAGCGGTTCGAGCGTGAGAAGCGTCCTTGTGGGCTGGGGCGTGGCCCAGGAGGCCCGCTGCTCGAGCAGCTCAGGGCGGGCGAGGCAGAGCACCAGGATCGGCGCCCCCTTGGAGAAGCCGGCGAGGGAGTCGAGCAGGTCGAGCAAAGCCGGCTCGGCCCAGTGCAGGTCCTCGAAGACTGCGACCAGCGGCCGCTCGCGGGCGAGCGCCTCGAACAGCCGGCGGAAGGCCCAGGCGGTGTCCTCGGTCTGGCTCTGGCCTTCCGCCAGCCCCGCTGTCCCCAGGACAAGGCTCGCGATCAGCTCGGCCCGATCATCGGCTTCGAGCAGCTCCGCGAGACGCAAGACGGGGTCGCGGCCGAGTTGGCGCACGATCTCGGCCAGGGGCAGGTAGGTGATGCCCGCCCCATAGGACGGACAGCGGCCGACCAGGACTGTGGCGCGGTCACCGACTGCCTCGATCAGCTCGCGTGTCAGGCGCGACTTGCCGATTCCGGGCGGGCCGAGGACCGTGCACAGCCGGCAGGCGTGCTCGGTCGTCGCGTGCGCGAGCGCTTGCTCCAGCTCTGCCAGTTCGCGCTCGCGGCCGACAAACGGGGTCGCGGGGCGCGGCGGCTCCTCGGCGAGCAGGTCGAGCAGCCTCCACGCTTGCACCTTCGCGGCCCGCCCCTTGACCTCCAGCGGCTCGAGCGGCTCGGCCCGGACCAGATGCTCGACCAGGCGCTGGGTCTGCTCGCCGAGCAAGATCTCTCCCGCCTGGGCCGACTGCTCCAACCGGGCGGCGACGTTGAGGGCGTCACCGCTGGCGAACGCGTCCCGGCGGCCGCCGGCGGCGACGAACACCTCACCCGAGTTGACGGCGACCCTGACGTCGATGCCGACGCCCCATTCGGCCTCGAGGTCGCCGCTGAGGTCCGCAGCCACCTGGCGCAGCTCCACCGCGGCGCGGGCGGCGCGGAGGGCGTCGTCCTCATGCAGCCTGGGCAGACCGAAGACGGCCACGACGGCGTCGCCAACGAACTTCTCCACGGTGCCGCCGTGGCGTTCGAGCACGTCCGCGCATGCCTCCGAGTAGCGGGCGAGCACGCCGTGCAGCGACTCCGGGTCGAGCCGCTCGGCCAGGGTGGTCGAGCCGACCAGATCGGCGAAGACGACGGTGACTGGCCTGCGCACCCGCTCGGGCGCATCGGCCGCCGGGGCTGGAGCGGGCGTGGGCGCGCGTGGCTCGACGGAGGCTTGGGGGCGCGGCAGGTCGAGCTCGGGGTCGTGGGCGAGTATTTGCCGTTGGAGCCGTTGCAGCTCTTCCTGTGGTTCGAGCCCGAGCTTGTCGACGAGCAGCTTGCGCGTCTCGCGGTAGAGCGCAAGCGCGTCCGCCTGCCGGCCGGCGCGGTAGAGCGCCAGCATCAGCCGAGCGTGCAACGCCTCGCGCAAGGGCTGCTCGCGCACGAGCGCCTCGAGCTGCGGGACGAGCCGCGCATGCTCGCCGGCGGCCAGCGCCACATCGACGCTCTGTTCGATCGCGTCGGTACGTGCCTGCTCCAGTCGGTCTGCCTCGCAGGCCAGCGCGGGAACGGAGTCGAGCCCGGTCAGCGCGGGGCCGCGCCACAGTCCCAGCGCCGGATCGAAGCTGCCCGCCGCCAGCAGACGGGCGAACTCGAGCGCGTCGATCTCTTCGTCGGCCGCGACCAGCCGGTAGCCGTTCGCCGAGCTCTGCAGTCGCTCGCTGCCCAGCATCTTGCGCAGCCGGGACACGTAGGTCTGCACCGTCTTACGCGCGCTGACCGGTGGGTCGTCGCCCCACAGCTCGTCGATCAGTCGGCTAACCGCCACCACCCGGTTCGCCTCGACCGCGAGCAAGGCAAACAGTGTCTGCGCCTGTCGACCGCCGAGCGCCAGCGGCCGCCCATCGTCGCCGTCGACCTCCAGCGGTCCAAGTAGTCGGACCTGCACGGGCTCCTTTCCGCCCCCGGACTCCATGTTGACCCGATTGCAGCCGGCTGTCTACCGGCGCGGCGCAGCGTGGACACGAATCGGCCAGGCCGCCTTCGGCGAGCCGGCCGCCTGAGAGGAGGCGAACGATGAACGTAATCGACCAGATCCGGGGACGGCGCAACGACAAGCGCCTCGCGCGCACCCGCGAGGGCACACCCCGGAGGATTCGACTGCTTGGCCTTGCCCTGTGCCTGGCGGCGGCGGTGGTTCTTGCCAGCGCGACAGCGTCGAGATCGCAGTCGAGCGGGAACGCGGTCATCGCCTGGAACGCGAACGCCGGCGAGGCCGCGATCGCGGCGTGCTCCCTCGGTGGCTACGCGCCCCAGGAAGCGCGCATGTACGCGATGGCGCACGTGGCGATCCATGACGCGCTGAACGCCATCGACCTACGCTCGCGCCCTTACGCGGTGAGCCTTGGTGCCGCACCCGGAGCCTCGCCGGACGCGGCGGTGGCGGCGGCCGCGCGTGACGTCCTGGTGACGGTGCTCGGCTCGCTCGCGTTCTTCCTTCCCGCGGATTGCGTCAACGCGGGCATCGCCAGCGTCGAAGCGGACTACGCAGCCGCGCTCGAGGCGATCCCGGACGGGACGGCGAAGGCCCAGGGCGTCGCACTGGGACAGGCGGCTGCTGCAGCCGTCCTGGCCTTGCGTTCCTCCGACGGCTACGACACGCCGCCGGTGGATCCCGACTACCAGGAGGGCACCGCCCCGGGCGAGTACCGCTACACACCGGGCACCCCGTTCGCCTTCGCTCCGCATCTGGGCGAGGACCTCACTCCGTTCGTGCTCGAGGACGGTTCGCAGTTCCGCCCAGGCCCGCCGTACGCGCTGACGAGCCGCAGGTACGCCGCGGACGTCAACGAGGTTCAGCGCCTCGGCGGCGACGACGTCACCACTCCCAGCGCCCGCACGGACGAGCAGACCGAAATCGCCCTGTTCTGGGTCGAGAGCTCGCCACTGGCGTGGAACCGGCTCACCCGGACGGTCGCAACCGCAGAAGGACTCGACCTCTGGGAGAGCGCGCGACTGTTCGGCATCCTGAACATGGCCATGACGGATGGCTACATCGGCACGTTCGAGACCAAGTACCACTACCGCTTCTGGCGACCCGTTACAGCCATCCGGCTCGCCGACATCGACGGCAATCCGGCGACGACTGCCGATCCCACGTGGACCCCGTTGGTGCAGACCCCACCCATCCCGGACTACGACTCCGGCCACGCCGTCGAAGGGGGAACCGCCGCGCAGGTGCTGAAGCGGTTCTTCCGCAGCGACAGGATGAGCTTCTCGGCCTGCAGCGTCACGCTGCCCGCGGGACAGAGGTGCAGCGACGCCTCGCCGACGCTCCGTCACTTCACCAGCTTCTCCCAGGCGGCCGACGAAAACGCGGTCTCCCGCATCTACGTGGGCTTCCACTTCCGCGACGCCGTCGAGACGGGCACGAAGCACGGCAAGAAGATCGGCAACCGCGCCGTCAACCGGCTCTTGCGGCCCGTGCCTTGACCCGTTCGGAGTAAATGGGCCTGCGGAGCGTGTGCGCTTCCAAGTGCATCGGGCCGCCCCCGCCAGGGGGCGGCCCGATGTGCGTCACACAACCGACCTGACGACTCGGATCCGCCCCACGGGGGCGTAGGGTTCGTAAACTCGATCCGCCTGTAAATCCGCAGATCTACGCCGGGACCGAGTGTGTGCACCCCACCGAAAAGCGACCTAAGTCGTCATGTCTCCGCACAGCGAAGGTGGACTTCGATCGATGATGGGCGGTACTGGGCTCGAACCACGTTGCGCCGTGAGGAGTCGCCTCAGGCCCTGGACTTCCAGGCGTGCGCTCGAACTCTGGCCGGGTCTCATGTGCTGCACTTGCGAGCCTGACGAGATCCTCGCCGCCCGCCTCAGCGAGGGCGGCGCCACCGATGTCTCGGCCTGGCTTCGCGCCGACCGTCGTAGGTGACGGTGATCGCGAGTTCCGCCTCGGATGGGCGGCCGCGACGATCCCATTCTCGGACATAGCGCAGCAGCAGCTCCTCGGCGTCTTCTCCACCGAACGCCAGAAAGGAGCTCACCGTGCTGGTGCGGCGGCCGAACGATGGCTCGATCACCGCCAAGCTGGCGCCGTCGCGGCTGATCACCCCGATCCCGAAGGTTGGCGCGCTAGTGACGAGGTGGCGGGCGGGCACTCTCAGAGATAGGAAGAGCGTGAGCGCGCTCGAACTCGCGCGCAGGCCGAGCGAGCGCCGACGCTCCTCGCCGAGCGAGATCGAAAGCAGCCGCCGCTTCGCTCGCGCCGAGAGCGTGCTGACGGCCACACCCGAGAGAAGCTGTATCGGCGCGCGGCCCGCGCCGGTTTCATCCGAGGCACGAAGCATCGGCTGCTTGAGCGACTCTGCGACATCCTCGCCCGCCGCCCGGAGCGGCATGAATCCGCCAGCGAGCACCGCAGTCGAGCGGAAGCCGCCACTCGTCTTCTGCAGGAGCGGAATCGCCTGCGCACCGCTCTGGGCAAGCTGCAGCGGCACCTCGAGCAACCCGCCCGTCCTCAGCTGCTCGAACCAGGCGATCGGCACCGAACGCGTACTGGCGGTGACGATGATCCGATCATACGGAGCCGAGTCGGCGACGCCCTCGCGGCCATCGCCAACTACGACGCGGGCCTTAGACCCAACAGCACGCAGTCCGCGGCGAGCGCCGCGGGCGACGTCGGGGTCAATGTCGATCGAGACAACGCGCCCGCGCGGGCCGACCAGCAGCGAGAGCAGCGCCGCGTTATAGCCGGTGCCCGCGCCGACCTCAAGCACGCGCATCCTCTCCTCGAGCTGGAGCTGCTCGAGCATCAGCGCCATGATCGCCGGCTGCGACGAAGAGCTCAGCGGCGCCCCCTGAGCGTTCCACTTCGTCAGGATCGCCTCGTCCCGATAAACAGCGACCAGTCCCTCACGTGCGCC
>JBKPFE010000289.1:0-5062 GCA_046728705.1 Actinomycetota bacterium | reverse complement strand
CTGCGGATCCAGGTCGATGCGCAGCTCGTCTGGATGGTCGACGTCGTCGCTGCGAACTGGCCACGGATGAAACGTGATCGTGCCCATCTGGGCCGCCCAGCCGACGACGGCCACCTCCGTGGGACAGATCTCATCCGCGTGTCGACCCGAAGGGAACTGGATCCGCGCGGTCTGCACGTAGTCCGGAGCTCCTTTTGGAATGCGTTTCTGAAAGAAGGCGTCGCCGCCGCCCTTCTCGCGCGTCGACACGACGATGCCCGGATGCACGCCCTTGGGCCAGCGCTCGAGCGTCGTCGGGCGCCGCTCGAGCGCGCGCATGATGCCATCGCCAACGGCGAGGTAGTACTTGACGATGTCGAGCTTGGTGACCGCGCCTGAGCGTTCGGTCATAGGGAAGATCACGCGATCGGGGCTAGACACGCGCAAATCGCGCCCACGGGCGTCGACGATCATGGTCTCCGATGCCGCCATGCTCGGAGTTCTACGGCATGGACGCCCGGACCACACCCGCCGCCGCACCGCAGCTGCTCATCCGACTTCGCCGGCCTCGCCTGGATCAACGGGCTCGAGCGGCCCGCGCGAGCCCGACGAGGCTACCGCGTCGGAATGCCCGCGGGAGCGTCGCGAGCCACCGCGCGCGCTTCTCCTCGGCGCGACGAGCGCCAGCGATGCGCACGCCATTAGTGGCCGGCGTGGAGGCACACCCGTGCCCTGCGCGCAAAGCGAGAGCGACCGATCGCGGCACTCTGCTTCACCTCGTCGTCTCGAAGTGTTCGACTCGCTCCTTAGACGTCGGCGGCGCCGGCCACGACTGGGCGACCGGCTGGCGGGTCGGATTCCGCTTCGGTGAACCGACGGACCAGCTCGGCGCGCGAACGGATACCGAGCTTGCGGTACGTCCGAGTGAGGTGGAATTCGACCGTCTTCGGGCTGAGGAAGAGCGCCGCGCCGACCTCGCGGTTCGTCTTCCCTTCCGCGACCTGCAGCGCGATCTGCGAGGAAGCAGGACGCGGCGAGTCCGGCGAGCGCGCGCGCCGTGCCGCCAGTGCTGACGGCGAAGCCGACGCTCGAGACGAGGCAGACGAGCAGAAGGGCCGGCTGCAGACGGTCCACCCGCCGGAGCGTGTGCGCGAACTCGACGCGGAACCGTGCGGAGTCGGCTGCGCGCCAGGCAGGCGCCCGTTCCCAGGCGATCGGGAGAACGCCGGCGGCGAAGGGGGCCCCGCTGATCAGCGTCACGATTGACCAGGTCTCTCTCATCTCGACTTCACCTCTCCGCGTGCGGCTCGGCGAGCGCGCGCGTTCGAGTGAGGGTCTTTCGGAGCCGCCGGATGCGGCCTCGGGGGCGCGTAGACGTAGCCGACCAGCATGAGCGCGGCGGCCAAATGGACGACGCGCTGGGCTCTGCGTTGCTGGGCGGGCGGTCATCGCTCGTCCTCGCGCACGACCTCGTACAGCGAGGCGTGAAACGGGAAGGGAACGGGCGCGTTCCTGAACTCCGGCTTGGAGGTGGCAGCCTGGAACAGCTGCGCCGACTGCCAGAGCGCGACGTTGACGAAGCGGAAGTCCGCGTCTGGCGAAAGGCTCCGGTGGAGCTTCGTCGAGAGGTAGCCCTCCTGTGTCCTCAAGAATTCCCGCGTGCGCTCCCAGCCCTGGAGAAACGCGTCGTCGTCGCCCTCCGAGACCTCGAATGCATTGATCAGAACGACGGGTTCAGGGGTCATCGCGATCGTCTCCTTCCGGGTCTTGTGATTGGGTGCGAGCGGTCTCGAGCCGCTGGCAGAGCGCGCCGAGCACCCGTGCGGTCGTTTCCAGCTCTGAGCGGCGCAGTCCCGCCGCGAGCTCGTTGACCCAGGCCGCCTGCTCTTCGTCGATCGCTTTAGGAGGCGTGGCCGCGCTCGGTGAGGGAGACGAGCTGCGAGCGGCGGTGGTCGGCGTTCGGCACGAGTTCGACCAGTCCGTCCGCGAGCAGGCGGTGGACGGTCGTGTGCACCGTCTGGCGCGTGAGGCCCATGCGACGGGCGATCTGCGGCACCGTGAGCGGCCGCTGCGCGAGCGCAATCGCCCCCAGCACCTGCCAGCGCGCCGAGGTCAGGCCGTGCTCGGCTGCGAGCAGGTCGCCGGCGGCGAGCAGGAGCCCGTTGGCGCGAAACGTCGACAGGATCACCTCGGTGGCCTTCCCTCCCTCGGGACTTCGGGAGCATCCCGCGCCCATCCCGTCGCAGCCCGAAGGAGATCGCGGTGCGCAGTGCGAACATGAGCAGGTCTACGAACATGAGCAGGTCTAGGATGGTTAAGGAGGGGATTGGTCACCTCGGTGCGGCGACCGAGCCCGGCTAGAACGGAAGCTCGACGTCAGGACCGAGCAGCAGCTGCGATCTCGCGTGCTCGATGTCCCGGCGAATCCGCTCACGAAACGAGGCGACATCGGATAGGAGCTCGCTCAGTTGCTGTGCGCGGTCGTACCGCATCTCATCGATCTCGGTCCGCCACTCGAGATCCTCGCCCGACTCGTGGTAGGCGATGTAGCGAGCGAACATCCGCTGCGCCGCACCCGCGGCGCCGACGAGGCCAAGCGCAATCCCAGTATCGATCGACTCGAGAATGGACTGCTGGCGCTCGTACCTCTTCAGGACGGTTGCCGTCACCTCGATCGTCGGGAACAGGGCGCGGTAGTGCTGCGCACGTTCGGCGGCAGCCATCGCCAGCTTCCTGGCGAGGGGGACGAACTGCAGGTCGCTCTCGTAGCCGATGAACCCACCGCCGTCAGGCGCACCAACGCGCCCGCCGAAGTGGAATGCGAGGTCAGTGGCGTCTTCTCCGGCTTGCCACAGCCAGTTGACGCCGACGTTGAGGTAGCTACCTCGACTCCAGGACGAGGGCTGAAAATCGACCACACCGACCCACCAGCCGCGATCGTCGAGCCACGTGCGCGATCGGCCCATCTGTTTGATCCCGAGCGGCCCCAACACCTCGCGCGCCGCAGCGTTGAGAAGCTTGGTATGCGGGAGCTGAGTCGTCACGGCGGCCTAGCGGCACCACTATTGAACCTCGATTTGCAGTCGTGACAACAGACCATCCCGCGCTGATCCGGCAGGAGGCGGCCGGAAGCTCCCGCAGGTATCCGCAATCCCCGCAACGCCAGCGTCGAAAGCACTGCTCACGGCGGGAATCCACGCCAATCCCCGCTCAGCCCGGAAGCGCCAAGACCGGTCTGTCACGCCGGAGGTCGCGGGTTCGAGTCCCGTCGCTCCCGTCTCTCGAAGTGCCTGCACTCGAGGCACTTCGGTCGATCCGGATTACGTGCTGTCGGTGAGCAGATCGAAGCCAGAATCGGCGGGACGGCCGTGTGCGACATCGTTCGCACGCTTGGGAGACTCGTGGCCGGTATTACTCCACCACTCGCCGGCCGTCTCACCCGGTACGGGAATCATGGCGTTCACGAGCACCAGCAGCCCTACCTCCCGTCGCTCGCAGACAAGCGGAGCGGTGAAACCGGCCAACGACTGCGCGACAAGGACGAGCTGCGGCGCATCGGCGATCGCTTCGAGAGCGACCTCAGCGTACTCGGCTAGCCCTGCTTGAGGATCGTCGGCTGGCAGGTCCACCCCGACGACGTCATGGCCCCGTCGGCGAAGCTCCGCCTCGACGAGATGCCAGTACCAGGCGCTGCCCCCGGCACCCGGCAGCAACCCGTAGGTCGCCCTGACGGGTTGTCCTGGTGATGTCCGCGTCGACAGGTGAGCGGCTCCCCGAAAACCCATGCCCATTCCGACATCCAGACGATGGGAAACTCATCGCCCGAATTTCGCCCCGGCGGCCATGGTCTTTGACCTTTGACGAAGCGCAGCTGGGCCTCGTTGTCGAAGCAGGCATCGCGCCGACTCGCTCGATGAGGCCACCGACCCGCGCATGCGGCGGCGGATCAAGGCGCCTCGAGGACGGCGCGCTGGAGCGGACCCGTTCGAGACGCTCGACCAGAGCGGCGTGGGCGACCTTATGCGGATCGCCGTCGAGCGCGGGCGGAACTTGCAGGACGACCTGAAGCTCGGCATCTGCGGCGGCACGGGGCAGAGGCGGCGAGCGTGCGTTCTGCCACGAGCTCGGCCCCGACTACGTGTCCTGCTCGCCGTACCGCGTCCCGCTCGCGCGGCTGGGGGCGGCCCAGGCTGCGTTGAAGGAGTCGGGCGCGGCCGCGTACACTGCCGCCGGCGGATGAATCGTGAGCTCGTGCAGGGCGCGCTGCGTCCCGTACTCGGCGGCGTCGCGCTGGTGACGCTGTTCGCCTTCTTTTTCGTCTACCCGGCGCACGACCCCGAGCCGAACGGCCTCCCGGTCGCCGTCGTCGACGACGGAAGCAGGCAGTCCCAGCGCGTCCTTCGGGCGCTCGAAGAGGGTGACGACTTCGACGTCGTCGGCGTCGCCGACGAGCCCGCCGCACGCGAGGCGGTGCTCGACCGCGAGGCGTATGGGGCAGTGGTTCCAGGTGCTCCGCCGAAGGTCTTGCTGGCGTCGGCGGCGAGCCTCCAGGCGTCGCTCGTGGTCCTCGGCGTCGCCGCAGCGGCCGTGCCGCGCGCAGAGACCGAGGATCTGCGCGAGCTCGACGACGACGATCCGCGCAACGTCTCGATCAACCTGACCGGACTCGCCGTCACGATCACGTCGATTCTCGGGGCGCTGCTCCTCTTCAACTTCGCTCCTGCGCTGCCGACGGCCTGGCGAATCGGGTCGCTTGCCGTGTTCGCCCTGCTCGGCGGCGCGATGGCGATGCTCGTCATCCAGATGCTCATCGGCGCGCTGCCCGGCTCGTACTTCGCGGTCGCGGGGGTGACGGCGCTCGCAATCTTCGCCGTCGCCTCGGTGTCCGCCTCGATCATCGGCGCCATCGGCTTCCCGGGCGTCGGCCTCAGCTTCGTGATCTTCCTCATGCTCGGGAACCCCGGCTCCGGAGCGGCGAGCGCGCCGGAGCTGCTTCCCGAGCCGTGGAAGACCGGCGGTCAGCTGCTCCCGCCCGGTGCGGCGATGACAGGGTTGCGGAACGTCGCCTACTTCGACGGCGCCC
>JBKPFE010000167.1:0-1365 GCA_046728705.1 Actinomycetota bacterium | reverse complement strand
GGCTTCTTGTCGCTCGTCTCGCCGAAGAGGCGCTTGCCGCTCCCGAGGACGACCGGGAAGACCATCAGCCGCAGCTCGTCGACGAGGTCGTGCTCGAGCAGAGTCTGCACGAGCCGGGGGCTGCCGTGGACGACGATGTCGCCGTCCTGCTCCTGCTTGAGCCTGGAGACCTCCTCGACCACGTCGCCCTCGAGCACGGTCGAGTTGTTCCACTCGGGCTCCTCGAGCGTCGAGGAGACGACGTACTTGGGCATCGTGTTGAACTTGTCGGCGAACCCGACCTCGTCGGTCCTCGACGGCCAGGACGCCGCGAAGCCCTCGTATGTCACCCGCCCCAGGAGCAGCGCTTCGGACGAGAGGGTTTCGTCGAGCTTGAACTTGTCGCCCTCCTCGCCGCGGTTGATCTCGAGACTCCAACCTCCGTGCCTGAAGTCCTCGCCTCCGCCAGGGGCCTCGACGACGCCGTCCAGCGACACGAACTCCGTTACGACGATCCTTCCCACGTCATCTCCCTTCTCCGGCCGGTTGTCCCGGTAGCCTACTCAACAAGTCAGTTGATAAACCTACAGGATGAATAAGCAGTGGCAGCCGACCAGCTGACCATCACGTTCTCGGCTCTCGCCGATCCGACTCGGCGGGCGATCCTGGCACGCCTCACCGAGGGTGAGGCCACGGTGAAGGAGCTGGCCGAGCCGTTTCCGATCAGCGTTCAGGCGGTCTCCAAGCACCTCAAGGTGCTCGAGCGCGCGGGGCTGGTCACCCGCGGCCGCTCGGCGCAGCGTCGCCCGTCACGGCTGCAGGGGGCCCCGCTGCAGGAGGCGGTCGAATGGCTCGAGAAGTACCGTCTGATCTGGGAAGGAAGCTTCGATCGCCTCCACGAGCGCCTGCATGGCTGAGCAGCCCGGGATCTCAATCACTCGCGTCTTCGACGCGCCGCGCGAGCGCGTGTGGCAGGAATGGACGGAGCCCGAGCGCTTCGCAGACTGGTTCGGCGGCAGCGAATCCGAGGTGCCCTTGTCCACCGTCTCGATGGACGTCAGGCCCGGGGGCTCGTGGCGGCTGACGATGTTCGCCGAGCCCGGGCGGCGCGAGATCCAGTGGAAGGGCGAGTATCGCGAGGTCGCCCCACCCGAGCGGCTCGTGTTCACGGTCTCCGACCAGCCGGAGGAGGACGTCTACGAGCTGATCATCGTCGTCCTCAACGACCTCGGTGACGGCCGGACGGAGATGTACTTCCAGCAACGCGGACGCATGTCGGCCGAGCAGTACGAGCGGGCTGCCCAAGGCTGGTCGTCCTTCTTCGACCGCATCGCAGAGCGCCTGGCCGCTGCGCAGTGAAAGTCGTCGTCACCGGCGCGAGTGGAA
>JBKPFE010000267.1:0-2959 GCA_046728705.1 Actinomycetota bacterium | reverse complement strand
CTGAAAGCGGCGGCGGAGGGCCTCAAGCACGTCCATCTCGAGCTCGGCGGGAAGAACGCAATCATCGTCCTCGACGATGCCGATCTCGAGCTCGCCGTCGAGGGCATCGTCTGGTCGGCATTCGGCACCTCAGGCCAGCGGTGTACGGCGGCGAGCCGCGTGATCGTCCAGCGCGGGATCTACCAGGAGCTGCAGACGAAGCTCGTCGCCGCCGCCGAGCGGCTGCGGCTCGGGCTGGGCTGGGAGGACGACACAGAGGTCGGCCCGGTGATCAACCAGCGCGCGCTCGAGAAGATCCACTCGTACACCGAGATCGGCAAGGACGAAGGCGCGAAGCTGCTCACGGGCGGCGAGGTCGCCTCCGACGACGGCCTCGCCAAGGGCTTCTACTACCGGCCGACGATCTTCGGCGACGTCGAGCCGAGCATGCGGATCGCCCAGGAGGAGATCTTCGGCCCGACGACGGCGCTGATCCCGGTCGAGTCGTTCGACGAGGCGATCCGCGCGGCGAACGGCGTCAAGTACGGCCTCTCGTCCTCGATCTTCACGCGTGACGTGAACAAGGCGTTCCGGGCAATGCGCGACCTCGACACCGGGATCACGTACATCAACGCCGGCACGATCGGCGCCGAGGTCCACCTGCCCTTCGGCGGCACCAAGGACACCGGCAACGGCCATCGCGAGGCGGGGCAGGCTGCCCTCGACGTCTTCACGGAGTGGAAGTCGATCTACGTCGACTACTCCGGTCGCCTCCAAAAGGCCCAGATCGACACCGCCGAGTAGCCGTGGACTCGGCAGTCAACCTCGTGGAGAAGCTGGCGAGCTTCGACGAGGTCTTCGCGCCGCGGATCCTCGGCTACTACAACGAGAACAAGGTGATGGTCGGCAAGCTCAAAGGCGACTTCGTCTGGCACTCGCATCCAGACACGGACGATTTCTTTCTCGTCCTCAAGGGTCGGCTGACGATCCAGCTCCGCGACCGAGATGTCGAGGTGAGCGAAGGCGAGATGTTCGTCGTCCCTCGCGGCGTCGAGCACCGTCCCAAGGCGGAGGAAGAGGTGCACATCCTGCTGATCGAGCCGAAGGGAACGCCGAACGTCGGCGACGCGGACGCGGAAGCCGCGCCCGAGGTCGAGATCTAGGCTGGTGCTGATCTACCGAATCCCGTTCTCGACCAACGTCGAACGGGTCGCCCTCGCGGCCGGACACAAGCGTCTCGAGGTCGATTGGGTTGACGTCGACCCCGCCGATCGCGGCGAGGTCGAGCGGGTCAGCGGCCAGCCGCTGGTTCCCGTCCTGGTCGAGGACGGCCGAGTCGTCGTCGATTCGACTGAGATCCTCCGTTACCTCGAGCAGCGGACGCCCGAGCCGCCGCTCTTTCCCTCGGATTCGGCCCGCCGCGCCGAGCTCGATGTGTTCCTCGACTGGTTCAACCGCGTTTGGAAGCGCCCGCCGAACGAGATCGAGGCCGAGCGGGGCAGGGAGACTCCCGATCGGGACCGGATCGACGACCTCGGTCGGGAGCTGACCGAGTCTCTTGACCTGTTCGAAGCTCTCCTCGACGGACGCGAATACCTCTTCGGCGAGTTCTCCGCCGCCGACTGCGCGGCTTTTCCGTTTCTCAAGTACGCCCTCCTGTACGACGAGCATGACACGGAGACATTCCACTTGATCCTTCGTGAGTTCCAGCCGCTCGGCGACGGGCACACCAATCTCGCGGCGTGGATTCGCCGCGTCGACGAGCGGCCGCGCGCCTAGGTGTAGGTGAGGATGTGGAAGAGCTCGACCTCGAGGCCGTTGCGCCCGCAGCGCGTGAGCCTGCAGATCCCGTCCTTCTCCTCGAAACGGAGTACGAGCGCGTCCATGACGTCGTCGGCCGCGTCGAGCTGATCGAGGCGGAAGACAAGCGACGACGTGTGCTCGCCCGCGACGAAGAGGAGCCGAGCCTCGACGTTGTTGGCGCGGCCGAAGTCATGACCTTCGTGAAGGCTGAACTCCCACTCCAGCCGGTGCTCGATCCAGAGCTCGATCGTCTCGGCGAGCTCGGCGAGAGGGTCTGCAACCTCGATCTCGACGGGGCCGTCCGCCCGTTCCTCCGGCGTCGGCCTCGGAAGCACCTCGAGCGTCGGCATGCGCGCAGATTTCCCGGCGGACAGCGGACGCAAACGTCGCAGGTGCCTTCGGTGACTTCTATCGGAGGTGGACATCAGAGCCCAACGTGAGCATGGGAAGCGACCAGTGACCACACTCGAGAACCGGCCGAACACCGCACTCCTCGTCGTCGACGTGCAGAACGGCGTCGTCGCGGGGGCTCACGAGCTCGACGCGGTCGTCGCGAACGTCCGCAGCCTCGTCGAGAAGGCGCGGCGCGAACAGGTTCCCGTTGTCTGGACCCAGCATTCCGACGAGCAGCTCGTACGGGACAGCGACGACTGGCGGATCCTCCCCGAGCTGAGCCCGGGCGACGCCGAGCCGCTCGTCGAGAAGCACTACGACGACGCCTTCGAGGACACCACCCTCGAGACCGTGCTGTCGGGCCTCGGGGTCGGGCGACTCGTCGTCGTCGGCGCAGAGACCGATGCGTGCATCCGCTTCGCGCTTCACAGCGCGCTCGTCAGGGGGTACGACGCGATCCTTGTCAGCGACGCCCACACGACGCAGGACCAGACGGCATGGGGGGCGCCGCCGCCGGACCAGGTGATCGCGCACACGAACCTGTACTGGACCCACCAGAGGGCGCCGGGGCGGACGGCCGGGACGGTCGAGACCAAGGATGTCGACTTCGGCGGCACGTCCTGAAGCCTGTGCGACACCAACCCGGCGGCCGAGTACAGCTAGACGCCGCCGAGGAAGCGGCTGATGCGGCAGTACTCCGTGAAGCCAAGACGCGGATAGAGCTGCTCTCCGTCGGGGGTCGCATGCAGGATCGCCGCCCGGAAGCCCTCGTCGCGGGCCCGCA
>JBKPFE010000114.1:0-6368 GCA_046728705.1 Actinomycetota bacterium | reverse complement strand
TCCGGAGTGAGGATCCTCGCGGGGTGCGTTTCCCACCCCACGGCGGGGGCGATGGGGTACCACTACTTCAACCAGGAGCTAATGGCAGATAACGCGGTCGACGCCCTCGAGCCCGAGGCCTTGGTCTATGCGTCGGCTCCCGACGGCGGGCTCAAGCTCGTCGCCGTGGAGTGGGTCGTCCGGGGCCCCAACACCAACCCGCCCGGCGTCCCCACGGCGCCGAGCATGCTCGGGATGGAAATGCACATTCTCGTTCCGGCGGTCGGATTCTGGCTCGAGCACGCCTGGATCTGGGCTCACAACCCAGCAGGGATGTTTGTCGACTGGAATCCGGAGGTCAGCTGCCCCTAGGCGCTTGGGCCGCGAGGTCTACGTCGGTCGCTCACGCTCAACTAAGACAGTCGGGAACGAGCTGAGGCGGCAACGCATTCCTTTAAGTTGCGAGTGACATTCCGAACGTCTTCCTCGAGAACGCGCAGGCCGGTTCGATCGTCGAGAACGATCTCAAGCTGGCACTCACCGACGCGCTCGACGATCTCCTGAAGCAGTCGGTCGCTGCTTCGGGCTTCCAGGCTCCTGGCACCGACCCGCTCCTGATCTCGATCCGCAAAGCCATGAGCACCGTGATGACGAGCGGCTACCAGCCCGACACGCTGATCCTGCGACCGGCCGACGCCGAAGCGCTCGACACGCTCCGCACTTCGGGCTCGGCGCTGTTCTACGTCTTCGCGGCCGGCAACTTCGCCCCGGCGGAGATCTTCGGCCTGAAGACGGTGCATCTCCAAGTCCGTCGCCGCTCCGATCGTCATGGACGCGCAGGCGTTCGGCAAGTTGTACGCGTCCCCGGTCAGCCTGCAAACCTTCGAGCAGGACGCCGGCCAGACGAACAAGAGCCGTGTGCGCATCGAGACACACGCGCAAATCGGCGTCGAGAGGCAGGCCGCCGCGATCCGAATCGCCGCCGCGTAATGGCGAGGCCACGGAACAAGCCAAGCGCAAAGTCGAGCTACACGGTGCGCACTGACTGTGTGATCGTGGCCGGCTCGCCGAACTTGTACGGCGAGCAGGTCAAGCTCAGCGATGCCGACGCAAAGCCGCTGCTGAAGGACGGGAAGATCTCGAAAGAGTGATTCCGTACCTTCCGCATCTCGGCGCCCATCTCATCGACCCGGGGCCCCGGCACATTCCAGGGGCCCCGGGTCCGCTTTGGAACACGATCTACAAGGGCATTCCCCGCGGCTTGCCCGTCGTCGAAGTCGAGCGCCGCGAGTTGCCACGATGGAACGCGGGTCCCTATCGCCAGGACGTTCCTGTGCGCGGCCGCTGACCTCGGTCGTGGTGCTGGTGGTCGAGGCGGCCTGACCTTTCAAGCCGCTCCCTAGACACGACTATCGGCGCGTCCTAGGCTGATCTCGATAGGCCCTCGAATCCTGCGGCGTCGCCTAGCAGCCCTCCGACGCCGGCGGCAAACCCGGCACCCGCCGGGTATCGGACGCCCGGGTAGGGAAGGGGCCCTTGCCACGACGAGCGCTCGCGCGCGTCTCGCGGGCGCGTCGACGACCTCAGGGACTGCGCATGCCCTCGATCATGAGCAGAAGGACGACTCGCGCCGTGCGCGCGCGGACGCGCGTGTGATCGGCACGCGCGAGCTCGAACAGCACGGTCCGGCGCCCCGAGAAAAGCGGGTGATCCGGAAACGTCACGGTCCCGTATGTCCGGCGCAGCGGCAGCTCGACGCGCATGCCGTTGCGCTCTGGGTTCAGCCATGCGTGCAGATGGCCCGAGCCCGGGCCGACGCGGAAGCAGCGGACGCGGTAGCGCACCGGGAACGGCGCCTTGACCGTCTCGCCGGACCTCGGCGAGAGAATCGCCAGCGTAGGCGTCGTGCACGGGCGGCCGTCGGCTGCGGGAGCGCCTCCGCCGGCGGCACACACCGCGCCGAGCGCAGCGACGAACGCGAGCCGAATCATGGGCGCCGATCAGTCTACGACGCGAGCGCGGCAAGCACCCGCCGGGTGTCCGCCCCGGCTGACGGCCGGGACTGGCAGCCTGCGCGGCTCGGATGTGCGCCGGTCGATCGTCAGCAGGCCCGTTGCCCGTTCCAGCGCAGCTGGCCGAAAGGGCCACTAGCGCCTAGCTTGCGTTCGTCATAGGCTCGAAAGAGGGGGCCGGCTCGGGAGTCAGCGCCATGGCGTTCAGAACTGCCCCGGCCCCTCATCGCCCGTGAAACTCGCGCCGTCATCTGGCTCCCGACGAGAGAGGACGGAGGGCCGCAACGCACCCGGCGGCCCTCCAAGCCAAGATCACAGTGGGTTCGTCGGACGGACTACGTGAGCGCCTCCGAAATCACCTCGCAGAAGAGTGTGAAGTCGCTGTCGGCCTCCGGGTGCGGTCCCTTGACGACGATCTCGGTGGAGATGAAGTCGCCGGTCTCCAGGTCGAAGGTGTCCGCGAACGTGATGATGCCAGCGTCGCGGAGAAGAACTGGACCGTTCGCGGTCTGGATCTTCTCCGGGAGGCCTTTGAAGGAGGTGAGGAACGTGATCGTGCCCGCCTCCTCGTCCACGATCGGCGGCGGTCCGCTGACCTGTCCGGCGTTTGAGACCACAACGGACTTCCCGTTCACGGGGTTCGTGAACGTGGCCATGACGGAGCTGGTGTCCTTGAAGGTGAAGTCCTCGTACAGGAAGAAGTTGTCCGTGACGACGAGGTCAATGTCCACGGGGATTCCGCAGATCTCGCCCGAGAAGCTCTCCGTGAAGTGATCGTGGAACTGCGCGATTGGTTTCGCCCCGAGTGCGGTTCCGGGAGCGACGGCGAGCGCCGCGGTCGCAAATACAGCGGCAAGCACAAGAAGCATGCGTCGCATAGGGAATGATCCTCCTAACTCGTTTCGCTCATCCAGAATGGGTGGGTCTTAAGCGGATGACGCGGCGTTAAGACGCCGATAGACTCAAGCCGCTAGTCACCACCTCCCTTCTTCGGTCGTCTTCCGAGGCCGTCGGAGAACGAGGTCGGTGCGGTGCCCCGCCCTACGGTCATGCGTGGAGTGGGGCGTCTTCTTACTGAGGCGCCGCGGAGTCGGAACTACCGCCAAACGTCTGCCCTCCCGGTAGACGTGGCCGCAGCGTTGAGTGCCGCGACAACATTTTCACTGCCCTCGTAGGCAAATTGCGGATATTTCATCGTAAATCGCGCCTGAAAAGCTTGCAAAGAGCGGGTATTTTGCGGTTCACCCCGCAGGAATCGAGCCGACTGCGGATCTACGAGTGAGAGAGCCGGCGGGCTCGCTCGCCAGCCGTGAGGCCGCTAAGCAAGGTCCGCCGGCTCTCTCTAGACGGGGCGCAAGATGCTTTCCTTCCAGGAGGTGCGCATGGGTGCGGAACGAAATCGGCTACGCAACCGACAGACGGCCTTACTGCTCGCCGCCTCGGATATAGGAGCAAGCCATACGAGCGACCCAAGAGCTCACCCTGGAGCAGGAGGATGGACTGTTAGCAAGGGCGCTCGAGACCGCCATAGCCGTCTCGTACATGCGCCCTTTCACGGGGCGACGGCCCGGTCGACTTCCTAAGGAGTACGTCCCAAATACCGGGCCCGGGTCGGATGTCACACGACGCTGGAAAAGCTGCGCCACGAGGTCTACGCGCACACCGGAAAGGAGAGCGGTCGCTACATGTTCGTCCAAGCCGCCACCAGGGAGGGCGACGTCGTAACGGTCGAGTGGCGGGAGAGCTGGATGCCGCTTTTCGCGAGAAATCCTCCCGGGGCTGATCCTGCATTTCCAGCAGCAGCGGGACAGGTTCCGCTCCGAGGCCGCGTCGCTTCACGTTCAACTACACGGTTTGGGCGGCACGCGATGAGGCGTTTGCGCCCGGAATGCGCCCGTTAGGATGGACCTCCCCACGGGAGCGGAAGAGACGAAAGCCCTGCACCTGCCGAACTTTTTGGTTAGTCGGGGCGCCCGGATTTGAACCGGGGACCTCTAGTCCCCCAGACTAGCGCGCTAACCAGGCTGCGCCACGCCCCGTCCGCCCTACGATAGCGCCTCGGCGAAGCCGCTTTCCCCGCGTGACGAAATCTGAGCAAAGAGCGCGCGAATCGCCGCGCTCGACGCAAGGCTTTGGGCCGAAGAGCGTCTTGAAATTGAGGTCGTCGTTCCACCTCTGGTTGTCCACACCCCTGGAAATGCGGCTTCGGGGACACCGCCAGGGCAGCCACGTTGCCTGCACCGACGATATCCACAGGCCTGTGGAAAAATCTGGGAAAAACCGAAAACAGCAAGACAAAGCGGATAAGTCGGCGGCGTCACCGCCGGGACAGTTCATCTCGGCCGACCTCGAACGCGAAACTGCGCGCTTCATCGACGAAGTCAAGGAGCTCGCGAAGCGTCGCAAGAAGCCCGCAGCCGAGGAGCGGCTAGGGCCGCCGGAGCCCGAAGACGATCAGCGCTCGAGGCGGCGGTAGAGCCGGTCGATCAGCTCCGGCATCTGCTCGAGCTTCTGGGTGATCAGGCGCAGCCGGTACTCACGGAAGTGCTCGGGCTCGACCTTGAGCGACTTGGCCAGACGGCGGACGATGTCATCGGACGGCACCGGCCGGTTGCCGTGGACGAGGTGGTTGAGGTAGCCCGCGGAGAGCTTCGTCTGGTCGGCCAGCCCACGGTAGGTCACGCCTGACTCCTGCATGAGGCGCTCGAGCGTCGGGCCGAAGGGCTCTGTGCTGAAGCGTCGGCGTCGGGCCACTACCCGTGTATTCCTACCTGGTTTTCAACCTCGGCGACGGATACGCGCCGCTCCTCGCCGGTCGTGCGGTCCCGAATGTCGACTCCGCCGTCTTCGAGCGTCCTCTTGCCCACCGTGACGCGAATTGGACAGCCGATCAGATCCGCGTCCGCGAACTTCTCACCGGGCCGCTGGTCCCGGTCGTCGAGGAGCACGGAGCGGCCTTCGTGCTCGAGCGCCTCCGCAACCTCTTCCGACTGCTCTTCGAGGCCCGCGAGTGCGATGACATGCACGTCGTAGGGTGCGAGGCCGGCCGGCCAGGTGATCCCGTGCTCGTCATGACGCTGCTCAACGACAGCGGCCATTGTCCTCGTCACACCGACCCCATAGCTCCCCATGATCAGCGGCTTCTCTTTCCCGTCCTCGTCCAGGAAGGTCGCCCCGAGCGGGATCGAGTAGAACGTCCCGAGCTTGAAGATGTGCCCAACCTCGATCGCCGTCTGGAAGCGGAGGGCACCGCCGCACTTCGGGCAGGTGTCGCTCTCACGAGCCTGCCGGAGATCGCCGAAGCGCGGTTCGTAGTCGCGTCCGGCCTGAACGCCGCGTAAGTGCCAGCCGTCCCGATTCGCACCGACGACGTACTGTCCTTCGCGAAGGGCTTCGTCGGCGACGATCTCGACCGAGGCGCCAACGGGCCCGACCGAGCCAGGGTCCGCGCCGAGCGCGGAGCGAATCTCTTCGGTCGTCGCGGGCCGCGCGCCGCCGCCGACCACGCCGGCGACTTTCGCCTCTTCGAGACGGTCGTCGCCCCGAATCAGGGCGAGCACGAACGTCCCGTCGGCGCGGACGTGAGGCATGGCCTTCGCGGTCGCGGCCCGATCGATGCCGAGGAGGTTAGAAATCTCCTCGATCGTGCCGAGGCCGGGAGTCGCCACCTCCTCGGGCGCATCGAGCGCGGGCGGGAAGTCCGGCCGTCTCGGCACTCCCCGGGCGATCTCGAGATCCGCTGCGTAGTCCCCGCGCTCGCAGGTGACGAGCGTGTTCTCGCCGGTCTCGGCGGGCGCGAGATAGTCACGGCTCTCGCTGCCGCCCATCATCCCGGACTCGGCCTCGACCGCCACCACCTCGAGCCTGCACCGCTCGAAGATCCGGTCGTACGCCTGGGCGTGGAGGCGAAAGCTGCGGTCGAGCCCTTCCTCGTCCCGATCGAAGCTGTACGAGTCCTTCATGATGAACTCGCGTCCGCGGATCAGGCCGGCGCGTGGCCGTGGCTCGTCGCGATCCTTTGTCTGGATGTGGTACAGCAGCTGCGGGAGGTCACGGTAGGAGAGGAGCTCGCGCGCGTGGAACGTCACCGTCTCCTCGTGGGTCATTGGGAGCACGAACGGCCGGTTGGTACGGTCGGCGAGCTTGAAGACCTCTGGGATGTCGTAGCGGCCGGTGGCCTGCCAGAGCTCGGCGGGCGTCAGGACCGGCATGAGCAGCTCCTGGGCGCCGATTGCGTCCATCTCCTCGCGAACGATCTGCTCGATCTTCCGGTAGACGCGCCAGCCGAGCGGGAGCAGCGTCCAGATGCCCGCGCTGACCTGGCGCATGAACCCGCCGCGCACGAGCAGCCTGTGGCTCGCCGCCTCGGCGTCGGCG
>JBKPFE010000234.1:0-1564 GCA_046728705.1 Actinomycetota bacterium | reverse complement strand
TTGGCAACAACGCCGAGACGTCGTGGGAGAACCTCACCGCCGGCCGTTCGGGCGCGGCGCCAATCGTCGGCTTCGACGCGAGCGAGTACCCCGTTCACTTCGCCTGCGAGCTCAAGGACTTCGATCCCGCTGATTGGATCGAGAAGAAGCAGGCCCGCCGCATGGACCGTTTCGCGCAGATGATCGTCGCAAGCGCGATCCAGGCGCGCGACGACTCGGGCATCGACATCGACGCCGAAGCCGACCGTATCGGCGCGTCGATTGCGACGGGCATCGGCGGTCTCAAGGCGTTCCAGGACTGTTTCGAGACGCTGCTCGAGCGGGGGCCGGACCGGGTCAATCCCTTCTCGATTCCGCAGATCATCCCGAACATGGGCGCCGCCTGGGTCTCGATGTACCTCGGCACCCGCGGCCCCTTGTCGTCGCAATGTACGGCCTGTGCCGCCTCGAACATGGCGATCGGAGAGGCGGCGGACGCGATCCGGCTCGGGCGGGCCGACGTGATGCTCGCCGGCGGCACCGAGGCGGGGATCACACGCGTCGGCATCGCCGGTTTCAGCGCGATGCGCGCGCTCTCGCGTCGGAACGACGCGCCGGAGAAGGCGAGCCGGCCGTTCGATGCCGGACGGGACGGCTTCGTCATGGGCGAGGCGGGCGCGGTCGTTGTGCTCGAGGAGCTCGAGCATGCCAAGGCGCGGGACGCGAAGATCTACGGGGAGCTCCTCGGCTACGGCGTCTCCTCCGACGCGAGGCACGTCACCGAGCCCGATCCCAGTGGCGAGAACCCGGCGCGGGCGATGAAGATGGCGATGGCGGACGCCGGCGTCAACGTGGACGAGATCGACTACATCAATGCCCACGGCACCTCGACACCGCTCGGCGATGCCAGCGAGACGAGGGTGATCAAGCTCGCGCTCGGCGAGGAGAACGCGCGCAAGACGCCGATCTCCTCTACGAAGGGCGCGACCGGCCACTGCCTCGGCGCGAGCGGAGCGATTGAGGCCGTCTTCACCACACTCGCCGTGAACCGGAACGTGCTGCCGCCGACGATCAACTACGACGAGCCCGATCCCGAGTGCGATCTCGACTACATCCCGAACGAGTCGCGTGAGGCCGACGTCCGGATCGGCGTCTCCAACTCCTTCGGCTTCGGCGGCCACAACGCCTGCATCGTCGTGAGGCAGCTCGAGGGGTAGTCTCGGGCCCGTGCAGCGCTGGGCCACCTTCGACTGCTACGGGACGCTGATCGACTGGAACGGCGGCATCCTCGCGGTGCTGGAGCAGCTGTTTGGCGTCGAGCGCGCACCGGAGCTGCTCGCCCGGTATCACGAGCTCGAGCCGGAGCTCGAGCAAGACGGCTCGCTGCCTTACAAGGCCGTTCTCACCGAGGGACTGATCCGCCTCGCGCAGGAGGAGGAACTGGCGATCCCGGAGGGAGAGTCCGAAGCCCTGGTCCGTGCGCTGCCCCACTGGGAGCCGTTCCCCGAAGTGCCGGAGGCGCTCGCGGAGCTCCGCCACCGGGGCTGGAACCTGGTCATCCTCTCCAACACCGACCGCGACCTGA
>JBKPFE010000275.1:0-5671 GCA_046728705.1 Actinomycetota bacterium | reverse complement strand
CGGGTGAGCATGTGCCAGATCGCTTCGGCGAGTCGGCGGGCGAGGTCGACCTGGGCGACCTTGGCACCGCGCTGCTTGCCGATGCGGGCCTTCGTGCGCTGGTAGCGGACGCGGTAGGCGGGGTGGGTGCAGGCGTGGGTGGCGGCCTCGACGAGCGCCCTACATGGATGGGGCCGGCGAGTCAAGGGCGGCGAGCGGCCGACGGCGCTGCTGGGGAGGATGCAAGTCGGGTGGCCCTGCCCTACATCGGCGCTCGCTTGGGCGGCGCAGGAGATCGGATTGGGGCTGCGGCGGTTCATTCCAGCGCGGGGCAGCACAGGTGTGCCAGGCGCTATGTGGGAACGCGCCGCGAGCGTTTCCATCGGTGGGGCCGGTGCTCGCATGTTGGTCAGGCGGCCTGCTCGAGGTCGTTGAGGATGTGGTAGGCGCGGCGCGCGAGTTTGCGCGCAACGGTGAGGGTGGCACGCTGCGCGCCGCGGCGGCCCTTGACCTCGAGGTAGAGGTCGTGGTCGGGGCTGCGGCGCTGGCAGGCGTGGTGGGCGGCCTCGGCGAGCGCCCAGCGGAGCTCGGGTGAGCCCTGCTTGGAGAGCCGCCCGCGCCGGCGGACATCGGCCGATTCGGACACGACCGGGTCGAGGCCGCTCAGGCGCACGACCTGGCGGGCGCGGCGGAAGCGGGTGACGTCGCCCAGTTCGGCGAGGATGTGCGCCGCCAGCACGGGGCCGACGCCGAAGATGGCGCAGAGCGCCTGCAGGCGCGGGTCGCTGCGCGCAAGCTGGCGCAGCTCGCGGTCGAGGAGCTCGATCTGCTCCTCGAGAGCGCGGATGACCGTGAGCATCGCCTCGACGCTCGCTCGGGCGGGCGCGGGCAGCGCAAGCGCGTATGCCCATTGCTGGCCGGAGACGGTTAGCAGCCGGCCGCGGCCGCAGGGCCAGCCCTCGTGGGTGAGCAGCGCGTGCAGGCGCTGTGCCCAGCGGTTGCGGTCGCGGGCCAACGCGTGGCGCAGGCGCGTGCGGTCGCGCAGGTACTGGATCTCCGCGGGCGGGAGCCAAGCCTCGGGCAGCATCTCCTTGGCCAGGAGCCACGCGAGCCAGGCCGCGTCGAGCCGGTCGGTCTTGGGCCGCCGCTTCGAGCCGCCCAGGGCGCGCGCCTCGCCCGGGTCGCAGAGGCGGACGTCGACGCCGCGGGCCTGGAGCTCGCGCGCAACCCAACGCCAGCCGGTCGTCGCCTCGAGCGCGACCGCCTCGAGCTTCCCCGCCCAGCGCGTCGCCCAGTCGTCGAGAGCCTCGCGGCTCGCCGGCAGGCGCTCCTGGACGAGCTCGCCCGTCTCGGCGTCCAGCACCGCCGCCTGGAAGATCCGCTTGTGGATGTCGATCGCTGCGTACACCATCTCGCTCGGGCCTCCTTCGTCGATTTGGGTTGACGAGGCCGCGAAGCTACCGCGGCCGCGGGAGGCCCCATCCATGAGATCCAGCGCAGGTAGCGGGGATTTGCTTGGCGAGCGGGCCGCGGAGGTCGCGCTCGCGGACGGTAGACACGGGGGCAGAGGCCGCTGAAGCCGGCGAGCTTGCGCAGCGTGGGGAAGCGGTTGATGTCGCCGAGCTCGGCGGCGATCGTGTAGTCGGGTTGGCCTGCTTCACGCAGGCTTGACACGCGAGCCGCAATCTTGCCCGGGCAGACTCCAGGCGGGACCACTTCACGCCCTCTGATCTGCGGGGACCGACGTCCGGGTCTATGGAGGCCCCGTCTCGGCCAGCGCTTCGAGGATAACGAGCGCGTGCCGCCGCTCGCTGCTGTCGCGTCCGCCTCCGGACCGACCATGTCCTCGGGCAGCCCGCCTCGTATTCGCGCACCGGCGTGATCCACTCACGCAGCGCGCGGGCGGCCTGAGAACTCGCGTTGAGTTCAGGCTCCCGCCAGAAGATAAGGACGCACTGCACGCCGAGGCAAGGGGCTACGGGATCAGCGTCAGCGCGTATCCGCGGATCTTGGCAATACAGGATCGAGAGGCACAGCAACGCGCAGAGCTCCGAGCCAGGTGTTACCCCGATCAGCCAATCGGGAATGATTGAAGGGGTCGCGCGCCCTCTCCCCAGCTAACCCCTCGGGAGCGGCCGCAAGGCGCGCGGCCCTTTCTCATACCTCGGTACCCGTTTCCGCACGATTGGTTCGCAGTTTGTGTAAGTCTTTTGTAACGCGGGCCTGAAGAATTTTCGGAAGGTGCTCTGCGGGCTCGTTGTCCAGAAGCGCCACGTTTGCGCCGCTTGACCTGTAGGCGGTTAGAGTCCGCTCTGCGGCTGTACATCTACACGAGGGGGGTGAGGCATGAGGAGAGGGGAGAGCCCGGACGGGTTCGAGCCGGTCAGTCCGGAACTCGTACTCGTTGATCCGGAGCTGGCGGCCCGTGTTCGCGCATCACCGGTCGAGCAGCGCGCGCAGCACGCCACGTCAAGGCTGCCGGGGCGGCGGCTGAGAAGTCTGCTTGCGCCCGCGGTCATCGCCGGCGTCCTCGGCGTCCTGGCTGCATCCGGCCTGTCGTCAGGCACGCCGTCGGCCGCCGCGCAATATCAGTACCCGGAAAAGGTGACAATCTGCCACCACACGCACTCCGCGACGAACCCGTTCGTCACGATCACGGTCTCGCGGAACGCTCTACCGGCACACCTGGAGCACGGGGACACCATCGGCCCGTGCCCGTGAGCAACTAACGGCTGCGAAACACGAAGAGAGGCCGCCTCGCGGCGGGTGGCCTCTCCGCAGTCGGGCGGTGTCCGGACGAGTGATCGAGTCCCGATGTGGCTAGAAGCGGCATGAACAGCGGGATTGCGGGCGCGAGTTGTTCTGCTTTTCGCGGGCCGAGAGGGATAGTTGGAACAGTTCTGGCACCAGTGCCAAGTAATCGCGGCCCTGAGCCTGGACGTACGTCGGCATTCGTCAGCTCATCTCCTGCGCTTGCCGGCTCAGGATGATCCCCTATGGCGCACATTCAGAACGCAGTAGTCTCGGACCCCGATACGCCACGACATGCGAAGCGGTCCGAGCTCCGGGTTATGAGCCGCCACCGAGGCCACCCGGCGTACCTAGGTGCCTGCACTCACCGACACGTCGCGGTAGCGCGCGTCGACGAGGCAGTACAGCCCGTAACAGATGAGCCCCAGGGCCGTCAGGCCGAGTAGGTACGAGCCGTAGTCCGTGTTGACGAGCTTCTGGAGTGCCCCGTCGAGGCCGATCGACTCCTTCGGGTCATACTCGACCGCCGCCTTTGTGATGAATAGGCCGATCAACCCGAATACGACCGCACGTGCCAGATGGCCCGCGACGCCGATGCGCCCACCCCATCTTCGCTCGGCTTCGCTCATCTCGCCTGAACGCCATCTCTCCTCGAACTTTCTCGTGAGTCCGCGGTAGAGGTTCCAAACACCGGCACTGATGATCGCAAGCCCGACCAGGCCGACCACCCATCGCCCGGCGGGCCAGTCCAGTACCGTCGCCGTACTCTTCCGCGCTTTTTCGTTCTGCGACTCGCCGCCGCTCGAGTTCGCGAGCAGCTTGACGGTCGTCACGGTGAGGCCCGCATAGATCAGTCCGCGGCCGACGTAGCCGACGCGTTTGCCCC
The DNA here is from genome assembly GCA_046728705.1 of Actinomycetota bacterium. GTDB lineage: Bacteria > Actinomycetota > Thermoleophilia > Gaiellales > Gaiellaceae > JACDAN01. The sequence goes on along the minus strand of JBKPFE010000275.1, from coordinate 2,055 downwards.
ACTTCTTCGCTTCGACCTTCGCCTCGCCCTCATCGTCCTCACGCTGGGCGAACGCCTGCACGAACCGCCAGATCGCGTAGGCTGCGAAGCCGCACGCGAGCAGCACCAAGAGAACCTTGCCGAACGACTCGTCGGCGATCGTCGCAAGCGCACCCTGGCGGCTCGTCGCCGTGCCCCCGTGGCCGAGCGCGAGTTTGACTGCGAGCACGCCGACGATGCCGAACGAGACGCCTTTGGCGACGAGACCGATCCGAGCGAGCCAGGAGTACCAACCCCGCCCCTGCTCTGCCTCGCGGCGGGCTTCCCGTGCTGGATGCCGAAGGGCTTCCTTCCCACGGTCGACCGACTCGGTCCGCGCACTTCCGGAGGGAGAGGCGGAGGGGCGAGTCATGCATCCTCCGTAGGCTCGCGCGGCATAGCTCCCGTCGCGTCGTAGGCGCCGATCTGCTCGCGGTACGTTGGCTCGGTGGAGTGGTCTTCATCGAATTCGGGCGCGCTCTCGATCTCGTCCTTCGCCCTGGCCAGGTACACCGTCTCCTCGTCGCGGGCGACGCGCTCCACGAGCCCGGCGGGGAAGATCCAGCGGCCCGTCCCCTGTTCCGATACCGCCCGGTCGTACTCCGGCCCGAATCGCTCAGGCAGACGCGCACGCCGCCGGCCCACCGCGAAGACCCATACGCCCAGTGCAAGGGCGATGACAACCGCGACGACGATGACAATCCATACCCACTCCGGCATGGTCAACCTCCTTCGACCGAGGGTGGCGTCCTTCCCTCACGAGGCAGCCGCGAAACCGCCGGGCACGGGAGCTCGCTCGAGATGCAAACGAGCCGTCCTAGCGGTCTGAGCACTCTCCATGGCACCACTTTCAGCGAATTTCAGCGAATCGCACCGAGTGTGAACGAGAGCGGTGAAGAGCGCCTAGAAGACCGCGAAGGTGACCGCGACGGTTGGATAGACATCTTCGCTCGGCGCAGAGAGCCGAGGGTACGGTCCACCGGGACCGTAGACCACCACAGGGTACGGGGACTCGTTCCGTCGCTCGCGATGTCGGCAAGCACCGCGTCGAGGGCGACGGCGTTGCCGTGGATGTCGGAGATGAGGGCGACTCACCTCATGCCGATGTCAGGTCGCAGAAGACGAAGCCCTCGCGCTCGACGATCTCGCCGGTCTGGCAGACGATCGGCTCGGCGAAGAGCGGGCCGGCGTGGACGAAGGTGTGGAACTCGCCGTTCTCGCCGCAGGGGTCGACGCCCGCAGGGAGCTCGGCGAGAAGCTGTTCGTCGTAGGAGCGCCCGGCAAAGGAGCGGTCGACGGCGCGCGGGTCGAGGCAGACGATGATCGCGGCGAAGCCGGCAGCGATGACCTCCCGCGAAAGCTCGCGGGTGTCGCGGGCCCAAAGAGGGAAGAGGCCGCGCTTCCCGGCCGCAGCGAGCCGAGCTTCGCGGTAGGCGCGCACCTCCTCGAGGAATAGATCGCCGAAGGCAACCGCCGCGACGCCGGACAGCGGCGCCGAGCCGAACGCCTCCGCCATGCGTGCCTCGTAGACCTCGTTGACGCAGCCCGGCGGGATCACGACCTCGACGAGCGGGATACCGAGAGCCCCTGCCTGCCGGGCGAGAAGCTCGCGGCGAACGCCGTGCATGCTGATCCGCTCGTAGCCCTCGGTGACGGTCGTGATCAGCGCCTCGGGCTCCCTTCCCTGGCGGCGCAGCGCCCAGAGCGTGAGCGCCGAGTCCTTGCCGCCACTCCAAGAGAGCGCGAACGGAGTACGCGACGTCGACTCCGCCAGTGCGGCCCTCGGGCCCGATGGCCGCGTGCCTCGGCGCCGCTCAGTCGTCTGTCCGGACATGAAAACCTCCGCATCTGCGGAGGGAGGAGGTCCGGCGGCGGCAGCCGCCCGAACCGCCCTTCCTCCGAGGGCTGACGTTCGCTCGGCGCAGGGCGGTCGACCTGGCTCATCCCCTGGTCGGGGCCTCACAGTTGCGGGACAGCGCCGGATTGCACCGGACTTCGCCGCTCCTACACCGGCCGGGAATATGTGCCCGGCGACGC
>JBKPFE010000292.1:0-1818 GCA_046728705.1 Actinomycetota bacterium | reverse complement strand
GTCGCCGACGTCGACGAGTTCGCAGCTGCGGTCCGGCGAGTGGCCGAGGGCGGCTCGGCGCTGGATCCGGCGCTCGTCACTCAGCTCGTCGGGCGGCGCCGAACGAGCGACCCGATCGACGACCTGACGCCGCGCGAGCGCGAAGTGCTCGAGCTGATGGCCGAGGGCCGCTCCAATCAGGCGATCGGTGAGCGGCTCTTCATTACTCCACGTGCGGTGGAGAAGCACATCACGAACATCTTCGGGAAGCTGCGCCTCCCGCCCGCGCCGGAGGATCACCGTCGCGTGCTCGCCGTGCTTGCCTACCTGAGGGCGTAGGCGGGCCGGCCGTAGGCGGGCCGGCATAGGTGTGGCTAACCGCACCCTGAGACGCCTGCTGGCCACCTTCCCGCTGGTGTCCAGGGATGCGACGCTGCCGCGGTGACACCGATGGCTACAAACCGCTGGCGAGAGCTGGGCCGGAAGGCGGGAAACGGAGTCGAGGTCCTGCTCCTGTGGAACAAATCAGTCGATCTTGTGAAAGTCGTAGTCAACGACGGGCGGCTCTGCCACCATGTCGATCTCGAGGTCAGCGGTGCCGATGCGTTACGCACGTTCTCGGTGCCGTTCGCGGACGCGGCGGCCCGTCTGTCCGTCAGCGAACCGACCGATGAGTTTTGGGGCTTTGGCCCGTCTTCTAGGTAAAACCCGACGCGACGGAGGGGCGAGCTGATGACGGAGCGCAACGGAGGAACCGACGGGAATTCGGGCGTCACGCCCGCCGTTAACGATCGAATGGGAGAACGTCGGGCCGCCCACGAGCGTCTCTCGACCGGAGCGCTCGCGCGTTGGGCGCGGGCCAACGCCTCGCATCCGTGGCGCGTCGTCCTCAGCTGGCTTGGGATCGTCGCCGTCTTGATCGCGCTGGTCGCGACGGTCGGCGGCAGCCTCAAGGACGAGTTCGAGATCCCGGGTTCGGATACGCAGAGAGCGACCGACCTGATCGAGTCTGAGTTCACTGAGGAGCAAGGCGGCGTCCTGAACCTCGTCTTCGCGGCGCCGGAGGGCCAGCGGCTCGACACGCCTGAGCGTCGAGCGGCGATTCAGCGAGCCGTTCGGGACCTCAGAACGTCCCCAGAGTTCAAGTCCTCTGACGAGGACAAGGCAGGGATCGTGAGCGTCGGGGACCCCTTCAGCCCCGACACCTTCTCCGACGACGGCCGCATCGCCTACGCAGAAGCGCAGTTCAACAAGGTGATCTACGAGGAGGACCGCGAAGAGGTCGTCGCGGTCGAGGACAAGGTTCGCGAGATCGTCGAGCCGGCGGGCGTGACCGTCGAGTACAACGGCGACGCCGAGTTCCCGCCGATCGAGCAGGGAACGCAGGAGCTGCTCGGCCTGCTCGCGGCGCTCATCGTGCTGATGGTCGTCTTCCGCACGTTCGTGGCGACGTCGATCCCGATCGCGCTCGCGCTCACCGCGGTCGCGACGGCGTTCCTTCTCCTGTTCATCCTCGCTGGCCTAACCGACATCAACACGATCACGCCGCTGCTCGTGTCGATGATCGGCCTCGGCGTCGGCATCGACTACTCGCTGTTCATCGTGACACGGTTCAGGCAGCTCCTGCACGAAGGGCTTTCACCCACGGATGCGGCCGCGGAGGCCGGCGCCTCCGCCGGGCGTGCCGTGCTCTTCGCGGGTCTGACGGTCGCGATCTCCGTCACCGGCCTCGCTTTCTTCGGCCTCGACTTCGTCACGAAGCTTGGTATCGGAAGCGCGTTGGGCGTCCTGACCACGGTGCTGATCGCGAACACCTTGCTCATCGCGGTACTCGCGAAG
>JBKPFE010000010.1:0-5693 GCA_046728705.1 Actinomycetota bacterium | reverse complement strand
GTTTCGAAGACCTGAGCGCCCACGTGTTCGATTTTACGGAGGCGCGGGAACACGTCGGCCATCCCGATCGTTAGCCTGTCCGAACCTATATTCGAAAGGAACCGATGTCTCAAGCACAAGCAGTAACCGAAGCGACCTTCGCGCAGGAAGTGCTCTCGTCAGACACCCCCGTGCTCGTCGACTTCTGGGCCGCGTGGTGCCAGCCGTGCCTCCTCGTCGAGCCCGCGCTCGAGAAGATCGCTGAGGAGCGCCCGGACTCGATCAAACTCGTCAAGGTGAACATCGACGAGGAGCAGGGCCTGGCGCAGCGCTACGGGATCGCGTCGATCCCGGCGATGGTCTTGTTCAAGGACGGTGAGCCCGCGGCGGCCGCGATCGGCGCCCAGCCGAAGACGGCGCTCGAGCGCTCGCTCGGCCTCGAGCCAGTTGAAGCCTAAGGCGTAGCCGCGCGGGACCTAGCCGCGCGCCAGGCCGAGAGAACGTCCTCGATGTGCCCAAAGGCGAGCTCGCCGGCGGGCACATCGTCGGGCGCGAACCAGCGGAGCTCGGCGACGTCGTCGGCAGGCTCCGGCGTACCCTCACCGATCCGCGCGCTGTAGTAGATGTTGAGCGTGGACACAATGCGCCGCTTGTACTCGTAGCGATCCATCCAGATGCCGAGCAAGCGCTCGTCCGTGAGCCCGATCCCTGCCTCCTCGCGCAGCTCGCGGGCCAGGCAGTCGAGCGGGTGCTCTCCTTCCTCCAGGAACCCGCCGGGAAGATCCCACTTGCCCGCGCCAGGATGGTGCGCCCGCTTGCTAAGCAGGACCCGCCCCTCGTCGTCGCCCACGACCGCCGATGCCGTCGGCATCGAGTGCGCGTAGGTCACGAAGCGGCACTCGGGGCACTCGACGCTGCCGTCCTCTGGCTCGACCGGGGTTGCGCAGACGGGACAGTGCTTCCAGCCGTCGAGCTCGCCCACGGCGCAACAATAGAGCCGTGCCGCGCCATGTTCCTGCGTCCGTAACGGAGCTCTCGCGAGTCGGGCTGCTTGCGGCCCTGCCCGGTGAGCTGCTGATGAAGCTCGCCGGGCGGATGCAGCGGGAGGAAATCGGCCCGGGCGCGCCGGTCGTCACCGAGGGCGAAGGCGGCGAGCGTTTCTACGTCGTGCTCAGCGGATTGCTCTCCGTCACCCAGTCCGAGCGCGGGTTCCGCGGAGTCCTGAAGCCCGGCGACTACTTCGGCGAGGTCGCGCTCGCCATGGACATGCCGCGAACGGCGAGCGTCTCGCCGATGACGCGGGTGACGCTCGCCAGCTGCGACCGCGAGACCTTCGACGAGTTCATCCGCCCGCTGTTTTCCGACTAGTGTCGGCTTCGTCGAAGACCGCGTCCGAAAGCTTCGGCCACGCTTCCTTTGCCCAGTCGCCGAAATCGCGATCGGTGAGGACGCCCAGTGCGAGCTCGGCCTCGGGATCGACCCAGAGGAACGTGCCGCTTCCGCCCCAATGACCAAACGTGCGCGGCGAAGTCCTGGTGCCCGACCAGTGGCCCGGCTTCTCGTCCTTGAGCTCGAAGCCGAGGCCCCAGTCGTTCGGGTCGAAGCGACCCATCTCCGGGATCACGCCGGCGAGCCCGGGGAACTGGACGCTGGTTGCCTCGGCGAGCGTCTCCGGGGCGATCAGCTTCGGCTCGAGCAGCTCCCGCGCGAGCGTGAGCAGGTCGTCGACGCTTCCGAACACGTCCGACCCGGCCGAGCCTCGAAGCTCTGCGTGCATCCCCAGCGGCTCGAGCACAGCTTGTCGCAGATACGCCTCGAAGGGCATCTCCGCCCGCTCGGCGACGAGCTCGGCGAGGACGTCGAAGCCGGTGTTGGAGTAGATCCGCCGAGCGCCGGGCTGGCCGATCGGCTCCCGGCCTTCGAACGGCAGCCCCGACGCGTGAGCAAGGAGGTGGCGGATGGTCGACCCCGGTGGACCGGCGGGCTCGTCCAAATCGATCGTGCCTTCCTCGGCCGCGACCAGCGCCGCCAGCGCCGTCGCAGGCTTCGTCACCGACGCCCAGCGGAACTCGCGCTCCTGCGGCCCGCGTGTGGCGACGACCTCGCCGCCTGAGACCACGCCGGCGGCGACGTTCTCAGCCGGCCACCGGTCGATCTGGTCGAGAGCTTCCACGGCGGCGGATACTAGGGCGATGAAGCGGCGGCTCATCTCCTCGGCAATGCCGTTGGAGCGAACGTTCGGCTACTCGCGCGCGGTTGTCGCCGGCGACCGCGTCTTCGTCTCCGGCACAGCTCCCGTGATGCCGAACGGCGCGGATCCTCCCCCCGACGCGTACGGCCAGGCCCGCCGCTGCCTGGAGATCATCCTCGCGGCGCTGAAGGAGGCCGCGGCGGGCCCCGAGGACGTCGTTCGAACCCGGATGTACGTGACCCGCGCCGAGGACTTCGCCGAGGTCGGGCGCGCGCATGGCGAGCTGTTCGGCGACGTACGTCCGGCAACCACAGGCATCGTCGTCGCCGCGCTCTTCGATCCGCGCTGGCTCGTCGAGATCGAAGCCGACGCGATAATCGGCCGATGAAACAGGCCTGGCCGTCCTCGATCACAGGCACCGGGCTCGGCCCGGCCGGCAGTGTGCTCGAGCACAAGTTCGGCCAGGGCGAGCCGTACACACTCGGCGTCGAGGAGGAGTACATGCTCCTGGACTCCGAGTCGTTCGACCTCGTCCAGCGCATCGACACCGTATTGGCCGCGATCGTCGGTCACGAGGACGAGCCGAGGATCAAGCCCGAGCTGATGCAGTCGGTGCTCGAGGTCGCAACCCCCGTGTGCCGCAACGCGGGCGACGCCGACCGGGAGTTGCGACGGCTTCGTCAGGCGGTCGGCGGCATTGCCGCCGAGAACGGGCTCCGCGTCGGCTCGGCCGGCACCCATCCGTTCAGCCTGTTCGAGCGTCAGCGGATCACCGCCCGCGATCGCTATCGCGCGCTGGTCGACCAGATGCAGTACGTCGCCCGCCGGGAGTTGATCTTCGGCCTCCATGTCCACGTCGCGGTCGACGACCCCGACAAGGCGGTCAACGTCGTCAACGGAGTGCTCGTCGACCTCCCGCTCCTGCTCGGCCTGTCGGCGAGCTCCCCATTCTGGCGTGGCGAGCCGACCGGACTCGCCTCGACCCGGCAGCCCATCTTCGCCGCCTTCCCTCGTTCTGGCCCCCCGCCCCGCTTCCGCGACTACGACGACTACGCCGAGGTGATCGGCTATCTCGAGCACACCGGCTGCATCGCGGACTACACGCACATCTGGTGGGACATCCGCCCCCATCCCAAGCTCGGCACGGTCGAGATCAGGATCTGCGACAGCGTCACGCGGGTGGAAGACGCCGTGGCGATCGCGGCCTTCTGCCAGGCGCTCGTCAAGTACTACTCCGAGCTCTACGAGGAGAAGGGCGAGGTGCCGGGCTACCACCGGATCCTCACGACCGAGAACAAGTGGCTCTCGGTGCGGTACGGGCTCGACGCTCCGATCATGGATCTCGCGACCGGGCGGCGAAACCGCGTGGCAGTCGCCCAGCTAGTCAGGCGACGCCTGCAAGAGCTCGAGCCGCACGCGCGGGAGCTCGGGTCCGAGCGAGAGCTCGAGGGTGTCTCAGAGATCCTTCGGCGCGGGAACGGCTCCGACCGCCAGCTCAGGGTCTACAACGCGAACCGCGACATCGTCGAGGTCGCGCGCGAGATCGCGGAGGCGACTGAGGCCGCGGCAGAGCCCGGCTAGCCCAGGAACCACACTTAAGGCGTATGAGGGCGCGCGAAGTCCCGGACCTCTCCGACGAGAGCGGCCGTACTCCCGGCGATGGACCTTTGCACCGAGGCCGCGCGTATTCCAAGCGCGCGATGGCGGGTTTGCGAGGCGACGAGCTGGCCTGGATCCGCGGCGCGCAGGCCGGCTCGCTGTCGGATCTCGAGGCGCTCTTCCGCGAGCATTGGCCTCGCGCCTACCGTGCCGCCTATCTCGTCGTCCACGACGGCCCTGCCGCGGAGGACATCGCGCAGGAGTCGTTCCTGGCCGCGATTCGCGCGCTCGACCGGTTCGATCGGCGCCGGCCCTTCGGTCCTTGGCTGCACCGGATCGTCGTCAACCGCGCGATCGACTGGGCGCGCGCACGAGCGCTCCGCGCAGAGGTCGGTGACGGCCCGCTCGCCGCGGTCGTCGAGGACGACCGGCCCTCCGACTCATTCTCGCCTCCCGTGGTGGCCGCGCTGAGCGAGCTCTCGCCCGAACATCGCGCCGTGATCGTCCTCCGGCACCTGCTCGAGTACACGCCCGGCGAGATCGCCGAGCTGCTCGAGCTGCCGCGCGGGACGGTGAACTCGCGCCTGCGACGAGGGCTCGACGAGCTCGCCGATCGTCTGGAGCGCGAAGGCCGATGAACGAGCGGCGACTGAGACGGATGCTGGTGGCAACCGCTCCTCCGGACGAGATCGGCGCGCAGCGGCGGGCCTGGCGCGTCGTGCGCACAGCCTTCGGCGAGCGCGAGCCGACGCCGTGGCCGATCCGTCACCGGCGCCCGCTGGCTGCGGCTGCGATTGCGGTCGCCGCGCTCGCAGCCGCGCTCAGCACGCCCGGGCGTGCTGTGATCGACGAGGTGCGCGACGTCGTCGGGACCGAGAAGGTCGTGGGCGTGCCGCAGGCCAAGCCTGCCCTCTTCTCGCTGCCGGCCTCGGGCAGGGTGCTCGTAGCCGCTCCCAGCGGCGCCTGGGTCGTCTCCGCGAGGGGCTCGAGGCGCCGGCTCGGTGACTACGACGAGGCGACGTGGTCCCCTCAGGGGTTGTTCGTCGGCGCCTCGAAGCGCCACCAGCTCGCAGCGCTGACGCCGAAGGGCGAAGTTCGTTGGTCACTCGCGCGCCGCAGCGTTCACCATGCTCGCTGGTCGCCGAGCGGCTTCCGCATCGCGTACTTGAGCCGTAGCAACCTTCGTGTCGTCGCGGGTGACGGCACGGGTGACCGGCGAATCGACTCCGCGCAGGACGTCGCCCCTTCGTGGCGACCGAGCGCCGAGCACGTGCTTGCCTACGCCAACCGCAGCGGGGCGGTGACCGTGCTGGCCATCGATGAGAACCGGACCCTCTGGACCGCGGGCGGGACCGCGACCAACCCCACACACCTCGAGTGGTCGGCCGATGCGACGAGGCTGCTCGTCGCCCGCCGCCTCGCGGGTGGGCAGTTCGCGCTAGTCGTTTTGGACGCCGATGGGCGGCGCGTCCAGACCCTTGCGTTCGACGGCCGGTTCGTAGACGCCGCGTTCGCTCCGGACAACCACAGCGTCGCCGTCGTCCGTCGGGTCGGCCTCTTCAGCGAGCTGCTCGTCGTCGCTGCCGACACGCTCCGGCGGCAGCAGGTCGTCTTCCGAGGGCGAGGGCGGTTCAGCGACGTCGCGTGGTCGCCGAACGGGCGCTGGCTACTACTGGGCTGGGAGAGCGCCGACCAGTGGCTTTTCATCCGCTCGACCGACGTGAGCAAGATCGAGGCCGTCGAGAGCCTCGCCGCGCAGTTCGACCCCGGCGGAACGCGCACGCGCGAGTTTCCTCGCATCGAGGGCTGGTGTTGCCCCGGTTAGATGGGTGATGCCGTGAGATCGCCCGTTCGGGGCGCGAGCTGGCCGTTCTTGGGCTAGCGGCGAGGCGTTGCCGATGCCCGTAGGGCCTCGGTGACGACT
>JBKPFE010000299.1:0-19875 GCA_046728705.1 Actinomycetota bacterium | reverse complement strand
GTCATCAGCATCGGGAAGAACTTCGGCAGCCGCTCGGCGGCAAGCAGGGCCGCCTTGTAGCCCGACACCGTCGCCTGCGACGACAGTGCGTCCATCGGCTGCGCCCGTGTGATGCGAGGGACCGACTCGAGCGCGAAAGCGATCACTCCGCGGCGCGCCAGGAGCTCGATTCCCTCGGGATCGGTGAGCGGCTGCAAGAACGCGATCAGGATCGAGCGGTCGCGGAGCAGCTCGATCTCCCCGGCCGTCGGCTTCTGCACCTTGACGACGCCGTCCGCCTGCCCGAGCAGCTGCTCCCGCGAGGAGACGATCGACGCACCGGACTCCTCGTACTCGCGGTCTGCAAACGACGCCTCCGCGCCGGCACCTGCCTCGACGAGGATTTCGAAGCTCGAGTCGACGAGCTTCTTGACGACCTCGGGAACGAGTGCGACGCGGCGCTCGCCCGGGGCGATCTCCTTCGGGACGGCCACCTTCACGCCGCGCGAATCCTAAAGAGGGAAAGCGCGAACGGGGCGCGAAGACCCTCGCCGTGGTGCTGACCTCCCTCTCGCAGGCGATCGAGTCGCGTGACCCCTATACCCGTGGCCATTCGGATCGAGTCAGCTCGCTCGCCCACGTCGTCGCGCGCCGGCTCGGCTGGAAGAGGTCGCGGCTCGGCGCGCTCAGGCTCGGGAGCCTGCTGCACGACGTCGGCAAGCTCAATCTCGACGCTTCCCTGCTCCGAAAGCCCGGCCCGCTCGACAAGCGCGAGTTCGACGAGATCAAACGCCACCCGCTCGCTGGTGCCCGCCTGATTCGCGGCTTCGACGCGCTGCGACCGGCGCTCCCGTACATCCTCTTCCACCACGAGCGCTGGGACGGTCATGGGTATCCGACTGGGCGCGCGCGCGAGCAAATCCCGAGCGGCGCGCGCCTCCTGGCCGTCGTCGATGCCTTCGACGCGATGATCTCCGACCGGCCCTACCGGACACCGCTCTCGATCTGCACTGCCCTCGCTGAGCTCGAGGAAGGAGCGGGGACGCAGTTCGACCGAGGCGTGGTGCGAGCGTTTCTCGGCGCCTGGAGCGAGGGCGAGCTCGACCGGCACCTGCCGGACGAACGGCTCTCCGCCTAGTCAGGTGGACATCGGCGGGCAAACGGCGCTCGTCACAGGCGGGGCTTCGGGCATCGGCAAGGCGATCGTCGACCGGCTTGCACGGGAGCGGGCAGTTGCAGTCGTGGCGGACGTCGTTCGGCCCACAGCGGGACGCGGCCCGTTCCTCCACGTCGACGTCACCGATCCAGCCGCCGTGCGGCGGATGATCGAGGGGGTCGACCCGTCGATCCTCGTCAACAACGCCGGCGGCTATCAAGCACCGGTGTTTCCGGAAGCGCCGGTCGAGCACTGGCAGCGCACTATGGAGCTGAACCTGGGCTCGGCCATGCGCGCGATCCAGTTCGCGGTGCCACTGATGGCCGAGCGCGGGGCCGGAGCGATCGTGAACATCGGCTCCTCAGCAGGGCTCGGATTCGGTCCGCATCCAAGCCCCGAGTACGCCGCCGCCAAGGCCGCCGTCATACGACTCACCGCCGCGCTGGCTTCGCTGGAGGAGCGCGGGATCCGCGTCAACTGCGTCTGCCCGCATACCGTGGGAACGTCTTCCGTACGCGCCCGGATCGCCAAGCTCGAGTCGCGCGGCGAGCCGCTGCCTCCGGACTTGGCTGTTGAGCTGATCGAGCCCGAGGAAGTCGCCGACGCCGTCCTCGAACTAATCGCCGACGACGCCTTTGCAGGACGAGTCGTCGTCCTCAGAGGAGGTAGGCCGCGGCACCTGCTTCCGAAAGAGGCCTTCGCCTAGAGCGCGGCCCAGACCTCGAGCTTCTGCTTCGTCCGGCGGATCACATCATCGGTGAACTCATCCGTTGCGGCGTGACCGCCGAGGTCGGCGGTGCGCACACCGTCGGCGACAGTCTCGAGACAGGCTTCGCGGATCGCGCGGCCCGCCTCCTGCGCCTCCTCGCCGCCGTAGGCGAGCAGCGACGAGGCGGCCAGGATCATCGCCATCGGGTTGGCGACGTTCTTCCCCTGCAGGGCGGGTGCCGTTCCATGGGCAGCCTCGGCCATGACCGCATCGGGCACGTAATCCTCATCGAAGGCGACGAGCAGCGACTCGGCGCCGGCAATCGAGCCGAACAGCGGCAGCACGAGGTCCGAGAGCACGTCCCCGTCGCGGTTCAGCGCTGGGATCACGAGCGGCGCGCCGCTCGACGTGACGAGGTAGGCGAAGGTCGCGTCGATCAGCTGCGGCTCGTAGGGCACGTCCGGATGGCGCTCCGCGGCCGCGTCCATCTCCTCCTTCAGCATCCCCTCGTAGACCGGGCTGACCGTGTACTTCGGGCCCCCGAAGACCTTCGCGCCGGTTCGCTCGGCGAGCCGGAACGAGAACTCGGCGACTGCGCGGCAGATGCGACGCTCGATGCGTTCCGTGCGGAAGGCGACCTCGTCCTCGCCCTCGCCCTCGCGCCACTCCTTCGCGCCGTAGGCGTCCCCGACCGCCATACGGACGACGGAGATTGGCGCATGGACGCCGCCGAGTGGCACCACGCCCGGAATGCGGCGCCCGGTTCGCACGATCACGCGTCCGCCGATCTCCTCGCGGAGGATGCGGTTGGGCGATCCGACATCGTCCGCGCCTTCCGGCGTGATCGTCGCTGCCTTGAGGCCGAGTCCGTGCTCGCGAATGGCCACGGCCGCCTCGTGCACGACCGCGTTGTCGGTCGCCCGGCGGGCCTCGAGCGAGAGATCGAACCGCGGCAGGTCGAGCTCGAGCCCGATTACGTCGGGAGCGAGGAGGCGCAGCGATTCCTCGAGCAGCTCCTGTCCGGTCTCGTCCCCCTCGAGCACGACGATCGTGTCGGCGTCCATTCGCGGGGCGGATTCTAGGCCGGGATTGAAAGCGCGCCGCGGTGGAGAGAGAACGGAGACGATGGCAAGAAGGGGAGGATGGAGGCGCGTCGGGTCTCGACGCCACTTCCGCTACGAGGACGCGCGCGGCCGGCGCATCACCGACACGGCTCAGCTCGAGCGGATCGAGTCGCTTGCGATCCCACCGGCGTGGAAGGACGTCTGGATCTCGCCCCGGCCCTACGCGAAGCTGCAGGCGACAGGAGTCGACTCAGCGGGCCGGATGCAATACCTCTACCACCCGGCCTTCCGGGCGCAGCAGGAGAAAGTGAAGTACGGAAAGCTGATCCGCTTTGCCGAGCGCCTGCCGGAGCTTCGAGCGGTTATGACGGAGCACCTCGAAGGTGAGGAGTTCACCTTGGAGTGGACGAGCGCTCTCGCCGTTCGGCTGATCAATCTCGGCTGGTTTCGAATCGGCTCGGAGCGCTACGCCAAGACGTACCGCACGTTCGGAATCACGACCTTGAAGAAGCGCCACGTCACGGTCCGCGGAAGCCGCGTCGCGTTCAAGTACCGCGGCAAGCAGCGCATCTGGGTTCGCACAGCGCTGGTTGATGCGGAGCTCGCTACCGCGATGCGCGCATTGCTGGCCCTCGAAGGCGGTGCGCAACTGTTCCGCTACCGATCGGGCGAAGACATCTTCAACCTCACCGCGCGAAAGCTGAACGAGTACATCCAGGAGCATATGGGGGACGAATTCACGGGCAAGGACTTCCGTACCTGGGGCGGCACGCTGACGGCCGCCATCAGCTTCGCCGAGCGAGGGGTCTGCGAGACCGAGAGCGAAGCTAGGCGCGTGGTCATCTCCGTGATGCGCCTCGTCGGAGAGAAGCTCGGAAACACGCCGGCAGTGGCCCGATCCTCGTACGTCAGCCCGGCGGTTGTCGAGCAGTATCTCGACGGGCGTACGATCGACGACTTTCGCCCGCGGCATTTACGCGTCGTCCGAGCGCGCGATATCGACCTCGAACCGGAGGAGCGCGCACTCCTCTCGCTGCTCCGTTCGTGGCGCATTCGCGAGTCGCAGGCCGCTGCGTAGAATTCCTGTTCGGATTTCGTTATGGTCCGCCGCAATATTCCGGTAAAGGAGGCTTCCCCTTGGCCCGTAAGACCGTTCTCGTTTGCGACAACTGCGGTAAGGAAGTCGGTGAAGGAAAGGGCGCGACTCTGCGACTGACGTTTACGGACGCCCGTCGCGGCGCCAAGCAAGCTGATCTCTGTGACAACTGTGCCGGCGACATGCCCGGTCACGCAGTCGCTCGTCGAGGCCGACGACCGAAGGCCGTAGCAGCTTAGAAGCCGTTTCTCTTCGACATAGCCGCGTCGACCGGTCGTTTCAGACGGATGCCGGGCTGAGCCCGTCACCTGAGGGCGGCGCCGCAAGCACAAGCTCGTAACGGCCCCGAGGGGTCGTCAGAAGGCAGGTCTACGATAGGTCGATGGCCTTGATGCTCCTCGTCGGGCCGGCGAATGCCGGCAAAATCGAGCGGCTGCTCGATCGGTACCTGGCCGTGCTCGACCGGGATCCGATCCTCATCGTGCCGAACCGGCCGGACGTCGACTGGGCCGAGCGGGAGCTCCTCGCGCGCAGCCCGGCGCTGCTGGGCGGCTCGATCGTCACATTCCCGAGGCTTTTCCGTCAGATCGCCGAAGGGCATCCGGAGCCCCGCCGAGTTCTCTCAGAGCCTCAACAGGCCCTCGTGCTTCGGGGCGTGATCAGCAAGACGTCACTGAATGGATTGACCGAGTCCGCCCGATCGACCGGCTTCGTCGATGCCCTGCGCGGCGCAATCGCCGAGGTCGAGTCAGGTCTGATCTCGCCGGACGAGCTTCAAGGTCCGCTTGCACGCCTTTACGCGTCGTACCGCGAGGAGCTCGAGCGGCTCAGGGTCTGGGACCGGCACCTGATCCGCGCCGCCGCAGCCGAGCGGCTCGCAGCCGACCTGGACGCCTGGGACGGTCAACCGGTCTTCGCTTATGGCTTCGAGGATCTGACCGCCGCCGAGTGGGCACTGCTCGAGACGCTGGCGGGGCGCACAGAGGTCACGGTCTCGCTTCCCTACGAACCGGGTCGGCCGGCATTCGAGTGGCTCCGCGAGACGTCGGAGGAGCTCCAGCAGCTCGCTGCCGGTTCGCTCGAGGAGCTGACCCCGCGTTACGCCGACGTCGCGCACGCCGCGCTCGCGCACCTCGAGCGGGCGCTCTTCGGCAGCCGGGTCGACGAGTCGCCGCCTCTCGAGGGTGCAGTCCGGTTCTTCGAAGGCGCCGGCTCGCGCGGCACGCTCGAGCTCGTCGGCGAGGAGATCCTTGAGCTCCTCCGCGAGGGAACCGCGTCCGCGGAAATCGGCGTCGTCGTGCCGACGCTCGAGCGCTGGCGGGGTCCGATCGAGACCGCCTTCGGCACGCTCGGGATCCCCTACTCGGTCGACGCCGAGGCGGACGTGCGCTTCGGGCAGACGGCGTACGGCCAGGCGCTGCTGGCGCTGCTCCGCTTCGCGTGGAGCGAGGCGGAGCGCGGTGAGCTCTTCCTCTACTTGCGCTCGCCCTACTCCGGCCTCAGGCGCAGCAGCGCCGACTTCGTCGAGGGGCGGCTCCGCGGCCGAGCGATCTCGTCGTCCGAGCGGGTCGAGGAGGAAGTGGAAGCGCTCCGCGAGGCGCGCCTTCCCGCACTAGACGCGATCAGATCCGCGTCTTCACCGATCGAGGCCGTTCGCGAGCTCTCGGTCTCGATGCTCCGCGCCTCGTACGGCCTCGAGCGCCCTCCCGCCGACGAGCAGTCCCGGGATGATCTCCGCGCGTACGAGAGCTGCCGCCGGTTGCTTGACGATCTCGAGGGCTGGGAACGGATCGCGGAGCCGGTTTCGCGCGAAGACCTCGTGACCGCGCTCGAGCGGACGACGGTGCGACAGGTGTCTGCGACCGATGCGGGTCGCGTTCCCGTCCTCGATCTCATGCGCGCCCGCACCCGCCGCTTCGAGCACGTGTTCGTCCTCGGGTTGGAGGAGGGGAGCCTGCCGCGACGCTCTCCTGCAACCCCGTTCCTCGACGACGACGAGCGCCGGCGCCTCGGCCCCCGCCTCCGGCGTGCCGATGCGATCTCCCGTGACCGCTACCTGTTCTACACAGCCTGCACGCGACCGACGGAGCGCCTCTACCTCGTCCGCGAAGCCGCGTCCGACGAGGGCAGCCCGCGCGAGGCGAGCCCGTTCTGGGAGGAGGTCGCCGGCCTCTTCCCGGCCGACGAGGTCGCGCGGTGGACGACCCGGCGTCCGCTCTCCTCGCTCACCTGGCGGCTCGAGTCGGCGCCGACCGAGCGGGAGCGGCTGCGCGCGCTCGCAATCCTCTCGGCCGAGGAGGAACGGCGCGACGAGGCCGGCGCGATCGCCCGCGCAAACGGCTGGGAGCGGCGGCTCGACCGGGCGCACCAGGCGCTGCGGCGACCCACCAGCCTGATTCACCCGCTCGTCCTCGAGCAACTGAAGGATCGGCGTGCGTTCAACGTCACCGAGCTCGAGCGCTTCGCCGACTGCTCTTCGGCCTGGTTCATCGACCGGATGGTCGACCCCAAGACGATCGATCCGGAGGTCGACGCCAAGCTCCGCGGCTCGATCGCCCACAGTGCCCTCCATAGGTTCTTCACCGGCTTCCCGAAGGTACTCGGCAGCGACCGGATTCGCCCGGAACAGGTCGAGGACGCCGTCCGCTTCATGCGTCAGTGCCTCGAGCAGGCGCTCGGCGGCGTCCGGCTCGAGATGACAGAAATGCAGCGGCAGGAGCTCCACCAGACTCTTTCGCGCGACCTCGAGCGCCTCGTTCGCGCCGAAGCGTCGGATGACTCCCCGCTCGAGCCGCGGCAGTTCGAGGTGTCGTTCGGGACGGAGCGCTCGGCGCCCGAGCTCCAGCGCGGCCTAGACCTCGGCGACGGCACCGTCCTGGCCGGGAAGATCGATCGGATCGACGTCGAACCGCTGAGCGCGCGGGGGATCGTCCAGGACTACAAGGCCGGTAAGCACGCGCCGTCTGCCCGCGAGATGGAGAAGGAGCTTCGGCTTCAGATCCCGCTCTACATGCTCGTCCTTCGTGACCTGGTCGGGATCGAACCGCTCGGCGGGCTCTACCGGCCGCTCGCCGGCGGACGGCGGCCGCGCGGGCTCCTGCGCGCCGATGCGAAGGGAGACGTGCTGGCCGGTTACTCGAAGAACGACTACCTCGACGAAGAGGCGTTCTGGGCGCAGGTCGAGACGGCGCGAACGACGGCGCGCGAGCTCGCCGGACACATCCGCGCCGGCAACGTCCGCCACAACCCCAAGGGCGGCGAATGTCCGACGTGGTGCGACCTCTGGCCGATGTGCCGGGTGGAGCGGCCGTGATCTGGCAGCCGAACCCAGAACAGCGTAAGGCGATCGAGGCGAAGGGGCGCGTGTTCGTCTCGGCCGGCGCCGGCACGGGCAAGACGGCGGTGCTCGTCGAGCGGTTCGTGCGGGCGGTTTGCGACGACGGGATGGACGTCGACTCGATCCTCGTCATCACCTACACGAAACGTGCGGCCGGCGAGCTGCGCGCACGGATCCGCGCCGAGCTCCGCCGTCGTGGGCGCGCCGACCTCGCCCGCGAGCTCGACGGCGCCTGGATCTCGACGATCCACGGCTTCTGCAACCGGCTCCTGAAGACCTATCCGTTCGAGGCGGGGCTCGATCCGCGCTTCCGCGAGCTCGACGAGTCACAGGCGGCCGTCCTCTCCGGCGAGGCCTTCGACGAGGCGCTCGCATCGTTCTGCGCCGACGGCCATCCCGACCGCCTGCAGCTCCTGACGACTTACGGCGCACGCGGGCTGCGGCGCATGATCACAGGGATCTACGACACGCTGCGCTCGGCTGGACGAGACCTCGTGCTCGAGCTCGGCGACCGCCCGGCGCTGGAGGAGCAGCTCGAGGACCTGCGTACCGCGGCCCGCTGCCTCGTCGACGACGCCTCGGCCACCGACCTGCAGCAGGGGAGCGCCGCCGCGCTGCTCGAGCTCGTCTCGGGTGAGACCCGTCCTGACGCACTCCTCGATTTGAAGGCTCACCGCGCAAGCGGGGAGCGGGCGGCGAGCTACGAGGAGGAGCGGCTCGCAACGGAGCAGGCCGCGCTCGACGAGCTGGCGATGCGTGACCGGGAACTCGTCCAGCAGCTCCTCGACGCCTTCGCCGGGGCCTACACCGCCGCCAAGCGGCGTGAGTCCGGACTCGACTTCGAGGATCTCCAGCTGGTCGCTCGGGAGCTGCTCCGCGACCACCCCGAGCTCCGCGACCGCGAAGCGCTCCGCTTCCGCGCGATCATGGTGGACGAGTTCCAGGACACGAACCGCCTGCAATCCGAGCTGATCGACCTGCTCTCGGGCTCCTGGCCGACGCCGGCTCCCGCCGGGCGAAGCCCGGCTCCGCCGCCGCCTGACGCCGCTGACCGCACGGTGCCTTCCGGGCCCGTGTTGTCTCGCACTGCGCCCTCCGGCCCCGTGCTTTCTCGCACTGCGCCCTCCGGCCCCGCACCGCCAGCGGCGCCCCAGGAACCCGAGAGCCAACCAACGAGCGTCCAGGATGTCTTTTTCGTCGGCGACGAGTTCCAGTCGATCTACGGCTTCCGCCACGCGGACGTCCAGGTCTTCCGCGAGCGGCGCGAGGCGGAAGGAGGCGGCAGGGCGCTCGTCCGCAACTATCGCTCGCGCCCCGAGGTGCTCGCCGCTGTCAACTACCTCTTCCACGGCGACTTTGGCGACGACTTCCAGCCGCTGACCGCGTCCGGGGAGTTCCCGGATCCCGTCTTCGGACAGCCGGTCGAGCTGCTCGTCACCGACAAGTCGAGCTACTCGGGCACCGGGACGCACTGGCGCCGAGCGGAGGCGCGCCACATCGCGCGTCGGGTGCGGGAACTGATCGACGGCGGTGCGGCGTCGGCGGGCGAGATCGTCCTGCTCTTTGCGGCCGGCACCGACGCCGAGTGGTACGAGCAGGAGCTCCGCCGCCAGGGGATCCCAACCTACCGCGCGACCGGGCGCGGCTACTTCGGCCAGCAGCAGGTCGTCGACCTCCTCGCCTACTTGAGCCTGCTCCAGAATCGCTACGACGACCGGGCACTCGTAAGCGTCCTCGCGTCGCCCTTCGTCGGAGTCTCGAACGACGCGCTCTATCTGCTGCGTCGCGCGGCCGGACGACGGCCGCTCTTCACAGGGCTCGAGCGCTCCGTGCCGGAGGGGCTTGGCCAGCAGGACAAGCGGCTGATGTTGGCGTTCAAGCAGCGGTACGGCCGGCTAGTGGACGCCTCGTCGCGGCTCTCGCTCGAGCGGCTCTGCGAGCAGATTCTGGTCGAGCACGACTACGACCTCGCCGTGCTCGCACAGTGGGACGGCCGGCGGCGCTACGCCAACATCCGCAAGCTCGCTCGGCTGGCACGGGGCTACGAGGAGCTTCGCGGCCACGACATCGAGGGCTTCCTGCGGTTCATGCGCGATCAGGAGGCGGTCGGAGCGAAACAACTCGAGGCCGTCGCCGAGGAGGAGGGCGCCGACGCCGTCCGGCTACTGACGATCCACGCCGCGAAGGGGCTCGAGTTCAAGGTCGTGGTCGTTGCCGATGCCGGTCGCGACCGCCCGACACCGGCCGCCGATGAGCTCCTGGCTCTCTCGGACGGCCGGTTCGGCTTCCGAGTCGTCGATCCGATCACGAGCGAGCGCCGCGGGGCGTTCGGCTACGACGAGGTTCGCCGGGCGCGCGAGGCCGATGACCGGGCCGAGCGGCTGCGCCTCTACTACGTGGCGATGACCCGGGCGATCGACCGGCTGATCGTCTCCGGTGCGGTCAATCCCGAGAGCTCGTCCGACGCGTCGACGCCGCTCGGCTGGGTGCTTGACAGGCTCGAGGCCGACAAGGAGCTTGCCGCCGCCGGGCGCGACCCGATCGAGTTGGAGCGGGACGACGCTCGGCTCTTGATTCGCGTAGACCGGTACGCGCCTGAGACGCGCGAGGAGGAGCCCCTTCCCGCCGTCGCCGGCCAGCTCGAGCTGTTCGCGAGCAACGGAGGCGGTGCGCTGCCGCCGCCCGCGCCGCGGCTTCCCCAGCTGGCCGAGATCCCGCCGCCGCCACTGCACACGCTCCGGTCGCTGTCCTACACCTCCCTCTCCCTCTTCGAGCGCTGCTCGTATCGCTACTACGCGGAGCGTGTCGTCGGGCTCGGGCCAGCGGACGCGAGTGGCCGGGTTCCAGGCCAGACGGGGCTCGCCGCGACGGAGGTCGGAGACGCCGTCCACCGCCTGCTCGAGCTGGTCGACCTCACGAATCCCGCGCCACCGGACCTCGAGCAGGTTCGAGCTTGGTATCCGGGCGTCACCGACGAAGAACTCGAGCGCATCGGAAACTTCGTCTCCGCCTATTGTGACTCGGAGCTCGCCGGCCGGATCGCCGGGCTCCCCGAGGCCACGGTCGAGCGGCCGTTTGCGTTCGAGCACGATGGCGTGCTCCTCCACGGCCGGCTCGACGTCCTCCATCGGCAGGATGGCCGCGCGCTCGTCGTCGACTACAAGACGAACATGTTGGAGGACGCGCCGCCGGAGGAGATCGTCGAGCAGGAGTACCGCGTCCAGCGCCTCGTCTACGCGCTTGCGTGCTTCCGCGCCGGAGCTGAGGAGGTCGAGGTCGTCTACCACTTCCTCGAACGTCCCGACGCCGTCGTGTCGACGACGTACGAGCGGGCGGAGCTTCCCGCCCTCGAGGCCGAGTTGTCCGAGGCGATTTCGCGCATCCGCGCCGGTGAGTTCCGTCCGACGCCGAGCGAGCAGGCCTGCGCGGGCTGTCCGGCGCTCGAGCTCGTCTGCGCTGGGCCGCGGCTGCCGCGGCCGGCGCCGGCCGCAGCGGCCGCAGCGGCCGTTGCCTCCTAGCTCCGACGACGTGACCCTGTCCCTCGCAGCCGTGGCTAGGGGCCTGGCCCCGGGCCATGGCCTTTCGAGTCGCTCGCGAGCGACCAGCAACGGTCGCATATGAGCGAGAGGCGGCTGGGACTGCGGCCTCGCCGTCCCTTGGGGCCCTGGCCGGGGGCCTGGCCCCGGAACGCCTTCCGCGGACGTTTTCGTGCCCCGTAGCTTCGTCCACGAGGCGCGGAAACGCGTCGGACCCAAGCGCGCACGGATCCGCCCGATCATCGAACGGCTCCTGCGGGAGCACGCCGACGCTGCGATCGCGCTCCGCTTTCGCTCCGACCTCGAGCTCCTCGTCTCGGTGATGCTCTCCGCGCAGACGACGGACGTGAACGTCAATCGGGTCACCGAGCGGCTGTTCGAGAAATACCGCCGGCCCGAGGACTACCTCGCGGTCCCCCCGGAGGAGCTCGAGCGCGACATCTTCGCGACTGGCTTCTACCGGCAGAAGACGAAGGCGCTTCGGGGGACGATGACGATGCTGATCAAGGAGTTCGGCGGCCGTGTTCCGCGAAGGATGGAAGACCTCCTCCGCCTGCCCGGCGTGGCGCGCAAGACTGCGAACGTCGTCGCCGCCGAGCTCGGGGAGCCGCAGGGAATCGTCGTCGATACACATGTCCGAAGGCTCTCGCAGCGCCTTGGCCTGACGCGCGAGGGGGATCCGGTCAAGATCGAGCGCGACCTCCAGAAGCTCGTGCCGCGCGAGCGCTGGGGCCTGTTCCCGCACCTGCTGATCTGGCACGGGCGGCGGGTCTGCCTTGCGCGTGCACCGCAATGCGAGCGCTGCGTGCTGAGCGAGGTCTGTCCGTCTAGCCGGGTCTGATCTACCTTCCGCGGACTCCGTGCGAGAGGCGGTCGGCGATAGCGTCGATCAGCTCACCATCAGGCGTGTCGCCGCTGAGCTCCCAGAACATGATCCCGCCTAGATCGTTCTTGAGCACGTAGTGCGCTTTGTGCTTCATCACCTTCGGGTCGTCGAACGTCCAGAAGGTTGTCCCGTCGAACAGCCACGATGCAAACGCCTTGCCGTCCCAATAGCGAGTGAAGCCGCTGCTCAGGAGACCCTTCGTCACTTCGTAGTCGTTGACGCCGCTCTCCCAGACGCCGGGAGCCGGCCCCGACGAAAGCTGGTAGAGGCCGCGATTCGTCGCCGCCACGCCGGTCCAGCCGCGCGAGTAGAACGGCACGCCGATCACGAGCTCGCTCGCCGGTGCGCCGCGTGCGAGGTACGCGCGCACAGTGTCGTCCACGGAGAAGCTCGGACTCGCGGGGTCATTCTTGGACGTGTACAGGTTCGACTGGTGGTTCGTCCGCGCCTCCCACGCACCATGCAGGTCATAGCCCTGAACCGTCCCGAAATCGAGCGAGCCGAAGATCTTGCCGACCTCGAAACCGGCGTCGATCTTCGTAGGCGCGGCGGGCAGGAACGCTGTCAGCAGGTAGTCCTTGCCCGTCGTCTCGCCGTACTCGTCGAGTTGGTTCCGGAACTCGGCGACGAGCTTGGTGAAGTTCTGCTTGTCCTCGGGCCGGATGATGTTGCCCGCGTTACCTTCCGACCCCGGCCACTCCCAATCGAGATCGATGCCGTCGAACACGCCGGCAGCGGCGCGAGGGCCGCCCATCCCGCCCCAACCGGGATCGGGCAGGTTGCCCTTGATGAAAAGGTCGATGCAGGAGGAGACAAGTTGCTGCCGCGACGCGTCCGTCAGCGCCGCATCCGAGAAGTACTTCGAGAGCGTCCACCCGCCGAGCGAGATCATGACCTTTAGGCTCGGGTACAGCGTCTTCAGCGCCTGCAGCTGCTGGAAGTTGCCGAGAATCGGGCGCGGCCACGTCACCTCCTCGCCGGTAACCGACTGGTCCGCGGTCCACGGCACCTGGTAATCAGCCCACTCGTCGGCCAGCTTGCAGACGACGTTGCCATCGACATCGGGAGCCACATTCCCGAACGCGTAGTTGAGAACGTCAAGCCTGGCTGCCGACCCGCTCGTGGCGACGTCCTTCACCCTGTACTGCCGACCGTAGATTCCCCACTCCGTGAAATAGCCGACCAGGTGAGTTGACTGCCGCTTCTGCGACCCGCCCGCAGGTTCGGCGCTTGCGGCACCGGTCACCGCGACCGCGGCGAGTACGGCGATTGCTCCGACGAGACGTGCGAGCCCGTTCATTGGTTCCTCCCTCCGGCCGCAGCTCTCGAGCCGATCCAGACGACCATCATCCGTGATCCCGCGCCAGCGGCGCAAGGGAGGAGCCCCTAGGCGGGTGCGGGATCGCGCGGCGCCGTCAGCGCGTCGTACGGGTGGCCTGCTCGCGACGTCAGCCAGCGCTCGGCGTCGAGCGCGGCCATGCTGCCCATGCCGGCGGCGGTGATCGCCTGCCGGTACGTGTGATCGACGACGTCGCCGGCCGCGAACACGCCCTCGACGTTCGTCGCCGTGCCGTCGTGGGTGATCAGATAGCCATGCTCGTCCATCTCGAGCTGGCCGACGAAGAGCTCCGTGTTCGGGTCGTGGCCGATCGCAACGAACAGCCCGTCGGCCGGTAGCTCGGAGAGCTCGTCCGTGTTGACATCGCGCACTCGCACTCCCGTGACGCCGACATCGCCGACGACCTCGTCGACGACGGCGTTCGTGACCCATTCGATCTTGTCGTTCGCCCGAGCCCGGTCGAGCATGATCGGCGACGCGCGGAAGTCATCACGGCGATGGACTACGGTGACCTTGTCGGCGAACTTCGTCAGGAAGGTCGCCTCTTCCATCGCCGAGTCGCCGCCGCCGACGACGACCGTGTCCTTTTCGCGGAAGAACGCAGCGTCACAGACGGCGCAGTAGGAGACGCCGCGGCCTTGAAGCTTTCGCTCAGACGCCAGCCCGAGCTGGCGCGCGTTCGCGCCGGTCGCGACGATCACGGCCTGGGCGCGGTACTCCTCGTCGCCGACATAGACGCGGAACGGCCGCTCCGACAAGTCGACGCGGGTGACGTCGTCGGAGATGTACTCCGCCCCAAAGCGCTCGGCCTGGCGCCGGAAGTCCTTCATCATCTCCGGCCCGAGCACGCCCTCGACGTAGCCCGGATAGTTCTCGACGTCGCTCGTGATCATCAACTGGCCGCCCCATTGGAAGCCCTCGATGACCAGCGGCTCGAGATTCGCGCGGGCAGCGTAGAGCGCGGCCGTGTACCCGGCCGGACCGCCACCGATGATGATCAGTTCACGAACGTTCTCGCTCATGTTTCTCTCCAGAGGAAAATAGCCCTGTTCTGGGCTGTCAACAGTATTAAACGATGCGGACGAACCGAAACTTCCCGCCAAGGCGCCTAGACAACCAGCTCACCGCACAGGTAGAGGCGGCCGTCGCGGACCTTGGCGTCGTCGGAGAGCCGGTGCCGCTGGACGCCGCCGGGGAGCAGGTGTAGCACGTCGTCCCCGCGCGCCACGAGCAGCTCGGCGATCAGCTTCCGGTGGCAGCGCCACCAAACCGTCTCGGCACAGAGGAAACAGGGCGCCGGCTCCTGGAGCGCGGCGGTCAGCGCGTCCTGCCACTCCTGCGTTCCCATGCGCGCCGCGTAGCTGCGGAACGCGGGCGTGCGGATGCAGCCGAATCGCTCCTCGCCGGGCTCGCCGCTGCGGCGGCCTCCCAGCGCCTCGGCATGCCGATAGGCGATCCCGGCTGCGCCCAGCGCCTCGTCCAGCGCGTCTCGGTTGAACTGCGGATTCCGCCGCGAGGCGGGGAAGCGGCGGACGTCGACCACCGTCTCGACGGTCGCCCGCCGGATCAACTCGATCAGCTCCTCTGACGTTCTGGTTCCGTGGCCTACGGTGTAGACGATCATCCGGACGTAGAATCGCGCCTCGTGGCCAGCAGCGTGACCTGGGACACGCTTCGTCAACTCGCCAGCTTCCGCGCCGAGAAGGGGTGCGCGATCAGTTTGTTCGTCGACTTGGATCCAAGCGTCTCGCCGACGCCCGGTCAGGCCCAGACGAGGGTGCACTCGTTGCTCGACGAAGGCGAAAAGCGCAACGACTTCACCAGGCAGCCGCACGAGCAGCGCCTAGGGCTGAAGGCGGATTTCGAGCGCATTCGCGAGTTCTTCAGTGAGGAGTTCGAACGGGACGGTGCTCGCGGCTACGCCGTCTTCTGCGCTGGGCTCGACAACTTGTGGCAGACGGTGCCGCTAGGCGAGCCGGTGCCGGACGAGGTCAAGGTCGGCGCGGAGCTCTACCTCGCGCCGCTCGTTCCGCTCGTCGGCCGGGGCGAGGGCGCGGTCCTTGCGGTCGTCGGCCGTGAGCAGGGCCGGCTCTACCGCCTTCATGCTGGCCGGCTCGACGAGGTCGCCGACCTGTTCGAAGAGCAGCCGCGCCGACACGATCAAGGCGGCTGGTCGCAGGCGCGTTTTCAGCGCCGTGCCGACGAGCTCGCGAAAGACCATCTCAAGGACGTCGGTGACGAGCTCGAGAACCGGCTGCGGCGGCTTCGGTACCCCAAGGTCATCGTCGTCTGCCCGGAGGAGATGCGGCGCGAGTTCTCCGAGGTTCTGGCCGGAGACGCGCGGAACGCGATCATCGGCTGGACGACGGCGAAGGCCCACGCGTCGCCGGTGGAGCTGCTCGCGGCGGCGATGCCGGTGCTCGAGGAGTGGCGGGAGCGGCAGGAGACTGATGCCGTCGAGCGCTGGCGGGAAGAGGCGGGCCGCAACGGCCGCGCTGCGTCCGGCTGGGAGCAGACTCTCGAGGCCGCTTCCGACGCCCGGGTCGACTGCCTGCTCTTCCAGGAAGGGGTCGAGCACTCGGCGTTCGTTTGTCCTGCCTGTGGGCGGGTCAGCCTCACCGGGGGCCGCTGCCCCCTCGACGGCACGGAGATGGAAGAGCGCGACGAGGGTCTCGACCTAGCCGTCCACCGCGTGCTCGCCCACGGCGGGCAGGTGTTGGCGCTGCGCCACCGTCAAGATCTCGAGCCGGTCGGCGGGATCGGCGCGCTCCTGCGCTTCTGAGCTCCATAGAGCTGGTCATCTTCGACTGCGACGGCGTGCTCGTCGACAGCGAGCGGATCGCCGTTCGCATCGACGTCCAGGTGCTGGCGGAGCTCGGCTGGCCGATCACCGAAGAGGAGGTGATCGAGCGTTTCGTCGGCAAGACCGACGCTGCGATGATGCGGGAGATCGAGGAGCACCTGGGACGGAAGCTTCCGGGTGGCTGGGACGCAGATCACGAGCATCTCTATCGCGACGCGTTCGCTGCCGAGCTCCAGGCTGTCGACGGCGTCGCCGATGCGCTGGACGAGATCTCGCTCCCGACCTGCGTCGCCTCGAGCGGCCGCCTAGAGAAGATCGAGCGGAACCTCAAGCTCACCGGCCTCTGGGAGCGCTTCGAGGGCCGGATCTTCAGCGCAGCCGACGTCCAGCATGGAAAGCCCGCGCCGGACTTGTTTCTCCACGCTGCGAGGAAGATGGGCGTGGAGGCGGCGGGCTGCGCCGTGGTCGAGGACAGCCCGTTCGGCATCCAGGCCGCTCACGCCGCCGGCATGAAGCCCTTCGCCTACGCCGGCGGGGTCATGCCGCCGGAGAAGCTGGAGTCGGCCGACGTGGTCTTCGAGGACATGCGCGAGCTGCCGCGGTTACTCAGGGAAGACGCGTTGGCGGAACCCCGTCGTGCGCACGACGTGGCCGAGGAAAAGCGCGCCCAGCGCGGCGCTCGAGAGGGTCAATAGAGCGACGAGCGTGAGAACAAATGGTTCGTCGAATGGAGTGTCTGCGACCGCGTCTTTCAGCCCCTTGGCCACCCTTTTTGCCCCCTTCTCGACCGCTCCCACGGCACCCGAAAGAGGAGCTTTGATGCGCGGCCTGTTCGCCGCGAGCACGCCGCCCTTCGAACCCTTGTTGTCACCGCCGAGCGTGCCGGCGTGGGGCTCAGGCTCGGCCGGCTCCGCGACGAAGTCGGCAACGGGCTCGCTGCAGGCGGTCGTTCGCCGGACCTTGCGCAGCTCTGCGGTGGTCGTCTTTCCGTTCGCGATCACGATCGGGATGGCCGCAGCGTCTCTCCGGGCACCGCGGGCGCGGACGATCAGGCGGTAGCCGCCCTCCGGGAGCGGCCGGCCGCGCAGCCGCCCCCGGAAGCGGATCCGGTTCATGCCCTGCTGGGCCCGGACCGTGAAGGCGCCGACGCGCTGACACGACGGATAGACGCGCATGATCGTGATCCGCAGCGTGGCCGGCCGAGAGAGCCGGAAGACGAGCGTCGTGCCTCCGCTCCTGCGGCCGGGGCGAACGATCGTCCGCGAGGCGCGAACCGGGCTTCTTCGGGCAGCGCCGCTACACCGCACCGGCCGTGGCGGACAGCCGCCGGAGGCAAACGGTCCAGCGGAGTCTGCGAGCACTGTCTGTCCGGACCCAGGGGCTGCGTTTGTGCTGCTCCCGGGCGCCGTACCCGACGGCGTCTGTGTACTGCCTCCGCTCGACGGTGCATCCGAGCCGCGCGGTGTGAGCAGGTTCGTGACGGTCGACGTCGCGGCCGTCGTCGTCTGTGAAACCACCGGCGGAGGTGACGCCGGCTGAGGCGATGGCGACGTCGGTGGGGGTGGCGGCGGAGGCGGGCGGAGGAGGGGAGGGGGAGGCGGGAGTGCCGGCGGCGGCGGGAGCGGTGGAAGCGGCGGTGGTGGCGGAAGCGGCGGAGGTGGCGGGAGTGGAGGCGGCGGCGGGAGCGGCGGCGGCGGCGGGAGCGGTGGCGGTGGTGGGAGCGGCGGTGGCGGCGGAAGCACGAGCCCAGGCGAATCCGACCCCACGGGATCGGCGCCAACCGGCGATGCTGCCGGGGCCGCCGTCAGACAGACAATCGCCGCAACGAGCGACGCGATCAGTGCGCGCATCTCGATCTCTCAACGGAGATCGACCCTCTCTGGATACGGCCTCTTGAAGGCTCTAGCTAAGCCAGCAGCTTGCGCAGGACGTAGGGGAGGATCCCGCCGTGGCGGAGATACTCCCGCTCGCGCGGCGTATCGAGCCGGAGGCGCGCCTTGAACTCCGTGTCGTCGGCGCGCACGGTGACCTCGCGCGCCTCGCCGTTCTCGACGCCCTCGACCGAGAACTCCTCGCGACCGGTGAGGCCAAGCGTGTCCGGGTTCTCGCCGTCCATGAACTGGAGCGGGAGGATCCCCATCATCAGCAGGTTCGAGCGGTGAATCCGCTCGTAGCTCTCGGCGATCGCCGCCCGCACTCCGAGCAGCTTCGGCCCCTTGGCCGCCCAGTCGCGTGACGACCCAGAGCCGTACTCTTTGCCGGCGATCACGATCAGCGGCGTGCCTTCCTCGAGGTAGCGCACCGAGGCGTCGTAGACCGTCATTTCCTCACCGTCGGGCAGGTGCACCGTCCAGGTGCCCTCGCTGCCGGGGACGAGCAGGTTCTTCAAACGCACGTTGGCGAACGTCCCGCGCACCATCACCTCGTGGTTGCCGCGCCGCGAGCCGTAGGAATTGAAATCCTTGCGCTCGACGCCGTGATCGATCAGGTACTTGCCCGCCGGGCTGTCGGGCTTGATCGCGCCGGCGGGGGAAATGTGGTCAGTCGTGACCGAGTCGCCGACCCTGACGAGGCAGCGGGCGCCGCTGAAGTCCGCGACGTTCCCCGGCTCGGGCGACATGCCGTCGAAGTACGGCGGCCGCCGTACGTACGTTGACTCCTCACGCCAGTCGTAGAGATCGCCCTCAGGGATCTCGAGCGCGGCCCAGTTCTCGTCGCCGGTGAAGACATCGGCGTAGGTGCGCCGGAACATGTCGCCCTGGACCGCCGACGCAACGGTGGCGTCGATCTCTTCTGCGCTCGGCCAGATGTCGCTCAAGTAGACGTCCTCGCCGTCGCTCCCCTGTCCGAGCGGCTCCGTCGTCAGATCCACGTCCATCCGGCCGACCAGCGCGTAGGCGACCACGAGCGGGGGCGAGGCGAGGTAGTTCGCCTTCACCTCGGGGTGGATCCGCGCCTCGAAGTTGCGGTTCCCCGACAGCACCGAGCAGACGACGAGCTCGCCCTTCAGCACCGCCTTCGAGATCGGCTCCGGCAGGGGGCCCGAGTTGCCGATACAGGTCGTGCAGCCGTAACCCACCGTGTAGAAGCCGAGCTGCTCGAGAGACGCCGTCAGGCCGGCGCGCTCGTAGTACTCGGTGACGACCTTCGAGCCCGGGGCAAGACTGGACTTGACCCACGGCTTACGCTCCAGGCCTCGCTCGGCCGCCTTCTTCGCGACCAGGCCCGCGGCGACCATCACGCTCGGGTTGGAGGTGTTCGTGCAGCTCGTGATCGCCGCGATCACGACCGCGCCGTGCTCGAGCTCGAACCGCGCGTCCTCGTACTCGACCGGGACGGCCTTGGCTCGCTCGGCGACGACGACGTCCGGCACCGCGATCGGCTCTGCCGGAGCGGCAGGATCGTGGCCCGGTGCGATGTCGGCGATGGGATCGCTGGCGGGAAACGACTCCGCCACCGCCTCATCGTGCTTGTTGCCGTAGGCGACGCCGAAGGTCTGGAGCGCTGAGAGGAACGAGCGCTTGGCCTCGGTCAGCGGGACGCGGTCCTGCGGCCGGCGCGGGCCGGCGAGGCTCGGCTCGACGTCGCCGAGGTCGAGCTCGACCACCTGCGAGTAGGTCGGGTGGTGCTCCGGGTCGTGCCAGAGCAGGTTCTCCTTGCAGTAGGCCTCGACGAGCGCGATCCGCTGCTCGTCACGCCCGGTCAGGCGCAGGTACTGGAGCGTGACGTCGTCGACAGGGAAGAACCCGCAGGTCGCGCCGTACTCCGGGGACATGTTCCCGATCGTCGCCCGGTCGGCCAACGGCAGATTCGTGACGCCGGCGCCGTAGTACTCGACGAACTTTCCCACTACCCCGGTTTGCCGGAGGATCTGGGTGACCGTTAGGACGAGGTCGGTCGCCGTCGCCCCCTCGCGCAGCGCGCCGCTCAACCGGAAGCCGACGACCTGCGGGACGAGCATCGACACCGA
>JBKPFE010000047.1:0-1178 GCA_046728705.1 Actinomycetota bacterium | reverse complement strand
GACCGGCCGGAAAATCGTCGTCGACACCTACGGCGGGGCAGCGCGGCACGGCGGCGGCGCGTTCTCCGGGAAGGATCCGACCAAAGTCGACCGGTCGGCGGCCTACGCCGCGCGGTATGTCGCTAAGAATCTCGTCGCTGCCGAGCTCGCTGATCGCTGCGAGGTGAACGTCGCCTACGCGATCGGCGTCGCGCACCCGGTCTCGATCGCGGTGCGGGCCTTCGGGACGGAGAAGGTGCCGGTCGAGCGGCTCGAGGAGCTCGTCCGCGAACACTTCGACCTCCGCCCAGCCGCGATCCTCCGCGATCTCGAGCTGCGCCGCCCGATCTACGCGAAGACGGCGGCTTACGGCCACTTCGGGCGCGACGACCACGACTTCACGTGGGAGCGCACGGACAAGGCGGACGCGTTGCGCGCCGCCGCCGGCATCGGCGAGAAGGCGCCCGTCTAGCAGGACTACGTCGTCGGCCTCCGAACGCTGAGGCCCGTGACCAAGCAAGCTGTCCTCATCGCCCTGGCACGCAACCGCGGCGAGCTCGACGCCGTTGCGCTCGCCCGCCTGATCGCCGTTTCAAACTCGTAACGGAGTCTCAACCAGCCTCAACGGGGTCTGGCCCCATTTAGGGTTGGTTGAGGGTCACGAAGGCCGGACGAAGAGGCCGGCGGCCGCCTTCTCCCCGACCGTCTCCTCGCGACGGCCGAGCTTGACCCGGAAGCTGCCTGCGGCCGGATCCGCTGAGCTCATCTGCAGCTTGCGCCCAGGCTCCAAGCCTTGGTCGTAGAACCAGTGGAGAAGGTCGCCGTCGTGCTCGGCGAGCCGAACGATCGTCGCTCTGGCACCGTCGGGCAGCTCAGCGAGCGGCTTGAGCTCCTCGTTCTCCGCCTGCTCGACGTCGGGATCGACGGGCCAGCCGTGCGGACAGCGCTCCGGATTCCCGAGACGCTCGGCGACCCGTTCGATCATCTCCTCGCTGAACGTGTCGCCCAGCTCGTCCGCGTGGACGTGGGCTTCGGCGGCCGTGTAGCCCATGAAATCCGTGAGCAGCCGCTCGATGATCCGGTGCTTGCGCACGACCCGCTCCGCTCGGGCGCGACCCTTCCGCGTCAGCAGCGCTTCCTTGTGCTCGCCCCGCCTGATCAACCCGTCCCGCTCGAGCCGCTTCAGCATCTCGCCGGCC
>JBKPFE010000225.1:0-2462 GCA_046728705.1 Actinomycetota bacterium | reverse complement strand
GTCCTTCGGCCGGGCGGCGGCTCGCGGTTCCGTCGCGGTCGATCACACGGACGTGCGGGAGCGGATCGGGCGGGGTGCGCGAGCTCGGTCGAAGGCGACGCGGCAGCGGCTCGCTCGCGAGGTCCCGGCGTGGGAGCAACGCTGCAGCACCGCGTAAGGGCCGGTGGCCGGCTAGGCGGCGAGCGCGACGATCGGCGGCTCGAGGCGCGTCAGGAACACCGGCCGGGACGAGCGCAGGTAGGCGACGAGCGCCTCTTCCTCCTGCTCGCAGGGAACGAGCGTCGTCCAGCCGGGCAGCTGGTCGGCCCGGTGCAGGTCGCCGCAGGCGACGCCCGGCAGGCCGGCCGCCGCGACCCAACCGAACAGCTGCCGCCCGTTGAAGAGCTCGACGCGATCGACGAGCCCGCGCCGCTCGCGCCAGCGCCGCGCGAAGTAGCAGGTGGGGAAGGGGACGGCGGGCGTCGGCCCGCAGGCGTGCGGGTGCGCGGCGAGAATCGCGGCGCCGGCGGCGCGCGCCTGCTCCATCGCCGCCGCCGGCCCGTCGTCCATCGCGACGAGGCTGCGCAGCCCGACCGCGACGGCGTGAGCGGCGCGGTCCGGGCTCGGGTCGTTGTAGGTGAGCTCGAAGCCGGGCACGAGCAGGAGCCCGTAGACCGAGAGCGCGCGGGCGCGCTCGCGCTCGGTCTCGGCGAGGTAGGCGCCGACGTTGGTGGCGTCGACGCACGGGCGCCCGTTGCGGAGCGGCCAGGGATCGTCGCGACGCAGGACGTGGTCGGTGACACAGAGAACATCGAAGCCGGCCGTTCCGTAGAGGTCGACCACCGCTGCGAGCGAAAGCTCGCCGTCGCTCCAAGTCGTGTGCGCGTGGAGCTCGCAGAGCAGGGGGCGCGCGGCTTCACGCATTCACCGCCAGTGTGCCCGCGCGCTGCGGCCCGGTGGGTGAACGGGCGGTGAAGATCCGGAGACGAACCGGTCGCGGCCCGTCTCGATCGGAACGCCGGCCCGGTTGGCCCACTCGGTCCACGACCGGCGCCTCTCGCCAAAAGCGTCCGTTTCGCCCGAGGCCGCCAAGCCAGGCCTCACGCCGTCTCGATTTTGGGCCTGAGATCCTTCGGTGAGATGTCGAGCGCACCACCGTTACGCCCGAGCTCTCGTGGGACGGCGCGTCCGAGATGACGGCGCCCGTGCCGGTCCAAGGCGGTGCGCCTAGGAGAGTCCGGCGGACGACTAGCGAAACGAAGTTAGCCGGGGCGCGGCTACCTGGAGAAGCGTCCCCGGCCAAAGTAGCCAAGGATGGCCAACGCAACAACGACGATGATGACGATCCAAAGCCAGGTCGGCACATGATCCTTTCGTTGGGGGACATGCCGACTCTACGACGAGCCGACCCGTCTTCGCAAACGTGTGCGGGCCTACGCTGCGATGGGAACGGCTCGCGCACGGGCGAGCGCGCACGCGAGCCGTGCGAGGATGCAGCGGATGCACGCCGGCTCTCGGGTGAAGCTCCGAGTCAGTCGCCGGTTTCGCTTGCGCGGCGCCGCGTTGGCGGCGGTCGCGCTTGGCTTTGGCGAGCCGCTTGGGCGCCTCCGCTTCTGCTGTAGCGTCCCGCGCTTGAGCCACGTGACGGCGAGCGAACGCTCGTCGGTGAGGGCCCTGTCAACGTCGACGGCGGTCAACCCCCGCCGTGCGCGTCCGTACCGCGAGCCGCGCCCCCGGCGTAGATCCTGTGCCTGCACCGCGAGCAGCCGCTCCGTGACCGTGGCCGGATCGCGCGCCCGCGCCCCGCCGAGGAGCTGCACAGTCAGGCGCTAACGGATCACCGGCTGCGATCATGGCGGTCGTGGACCAGGTGCGGATCGACAAGTGGCTGTGGGCGGCGCGCTTCTTCAAGACGCGCAGCGCGGCGACCGAGGCCGTCCTCGGCGGGCGGGTACACGTCAACGGCGAGCGCGTGAAGCCGTCGAAGGTCGTGCGCGCTGGGGACACGGTCGAGGTGACGATCGGGACGGTGCGCCAGACGGTGGCCGTGACCGATGTCGCCGAGCGCCGCCGGCCCGCGAGCGCAGCGGCGACGATGTACGCGGAGACGCCCGAGTCGCGCGCCGCCCGCGAGCAGCACGGGCTCGAGCGACGGCTCGCCCGCCCGCTCGGAGCCGACCTCGGCGCGCGCCCAACGAAGCGAGCGCGGCGCCGGCTCGACGCCCTCCGCCGCGCACAGCTGCGCGGGCGCTGAGCTCCGTCGGCGACTGAGTGCTACCCGCTGCAAGCCGGCGTCGAAATCGGGCAGCGGCTCGGCCTCTCGGAGGAGACCGCGCGGCAGCTGATGCGACAGCAGCTCGAAGAGAACGCGCTCCGCGGCCGAGCGAGCCCCGCCTACCTCGTACCGCCAGACTGCCGCGACGGCGGCCGCCTCGACCTGAAGCCGGACATCGCGCCGTTCCCGTAGCCGCTCGGACTAGGCC
>JBKPFE010000192.1:0-1583 GCA_046728705.1 Actinomycetota bacterium | reverse complement strand
GGGATCACCGGCGAGAACCTCCTGCGCCTGCTCGAGACGCGGCTCGACAACGTGGTCTACCGGCTCGGTTTCGCCGCCTCCCGCGCGCAGGCGCGGCAGCTCGTGCGCCACGGCCACTTCCACGTCAACGGCCGTCGCGTGAACATCCCCAGCTATCAGGTCAAGCCGGACGACGTCGTCACGATGGCGCCTGGTAGCCCGGCCGAGCAGGTGATCCGCGACGCCACCGACCTCACCGCCTCGGTCGCACCCTGGCTGCAGGCCGACCACGAGAACATCACCGGCAAGGTGCTCAAGTGGCCCGAGCGCGGGGAGATCGACACCCCCGTCCAGGAGCAGCTCATCGTCGAGCTCTATTCCAAGTAGAGAAAGGATCGCTTTGGCAACACGTACATCCCTGATGGAGTTCCAGATCCCGCGGATCGTCCACGAAGAGGTGGACGAGCGCCGTGGCGTCTTCGTGATCGAGCCGCTCGACCGCGGCTTCGGCCATACCTTCGGCAACTCGCTGCGGCGGGTGCTGCTCTCCTCGCTGGAGGGCGCTGCCGTCACCTCGGTGAAGCTCGAGGGCGTGGCGCACGAGTTCACGACGCTGAACGGCGTGCGCGAGGACGTCGTCGACATCATCTCGGCGCTCAAGAACCTCGTCTGCCGGCTGCACGGCGAGTCGCCCGAGGTCGAGGTCCGGCTGACCAAGCGCGGCGCGGGCGCGGTCACTGCGGCTGACATCGAAGCGCCGGCAGACCTCGAGGTCCTCAACCCCGACCTCGTGATCGCGAACCTGTCCGACAAGGGCCGGCTCGAGATGACGATGACGATCGGGCGTGGTCGAGGCTACGTGCCGGCCGAGCTCAACCGTGGTCCCGAGCACACGATCGGGGTCATTCCCATCGACTCGCTCTTCTCGCCGGTTCGCCGCGTCTCGTACGACGTCGAGGCGGCCCGCGTGGGGCAGCGAACCGACTACGACAAGCTCACCCTCGACGTGACGACCGACGGCTCGATCGATCCGCGCGAGGCGATCGGCGAGGCGTCCGACATCCTCATCCGGCAGCTCGCGATCTTCACCGACATCGAGAAGATCGAAGGCTTCGGCGAGGCGGCTGCGGCCCGTGAAGCGGCCGCCGAGGCTCCGCTGGCGCACGGGATGGAGAACTTTCCGATCGAGGAGCTGGAGTTGGGCGTCCGCTCGTACAACTGCCTCAAGCGCGTGGGGATCGAGACGATCGGAGATCTCGTGACCAAGACCGAGGCCGAGTTGGCCGCGATCCCGAACTTCGGCAAGAAGTCGATCGAAGAGGTCAAGGAGACCCTCGCGACCCAGGGCCTGACGCTTCGCGGGGAGGAGTAGGCAGCGCAGTGCGCCACCATCGCTCGGGGAAGAAGCTCGGTCGCGACTCGGCGCACCGGAAGGCGCTCTACGCCAACCTCACCGGCTCGCTGATCGAGCACGGCCGGATCAAGACCACGGAGGCGAAGGCCAAGGCGGTCCGGCCGATCGCGGAGAAGATGATCACGCTCGGGCGGCGCGGCGACCTGGCAGCGCGCCGGCAGGCGCTCGCCTTTCTGCGCTCACAGGAAGT
>JBKPFE010000002.1:0-1382 GCA_046728705.1 Actinomycetota bacterium | reverse complement strand
CCTACGTCGCGTGACCGCCACGGTGGCGACCGGCCGGGTTATCGAGGTCAAGCACCCCCTGGTCCAGCACAAGCTCTCCTATCTCCGCGAGAAAGACACGCCGACTGTTCACTTCCGCAAGATCGCGAACGAGGTCACCCTGCTCCTGACCTACGAGGCGACGAAGGATTTCCCGACCGAAGAGGTCGAGATCGAGACGCCGCTCGAGCGGACGACCGTGCAGCGGATCTCGGGCAAGAAGGTGGCGGTTTGCCCCGTGCTTCGCGCCGGGATGGGGATGCTCGACGGCGTGCTCTCGCTCGTCTCCGGCGCGCGGGTCGGGTTCATCGGGCTTTACCGCGACGAGGAGACGCTCGAGCCTGTCGAGTACTACGTCAAGCTGCCGACCGACCTCGTGGAGCGCGACGCGATCGTCCTCGACCCGATGCTCGCGACCGGCAACTCCAGCGTCGCCGCGATCGCGAAGGTCAAGGAGGCCGGCGCGCGCTCGGTCACGCTCGTCTGCCTCGTCTCGGCGCCGGAGGGAATCGAGCGGGTCGTCTCGGAGCATCCCGACGTCCGGATCGTCACCGCGTCGATCGACCGCGGCCTCCACGAGCGCGGCTTCATCGTCCCCGGGCTCGGCGACGCAGGCGACCGCCTGTACGGCACGAAGTAGCCTGGCGGCCTGATGCTGGACACGCTGCGCGACAACCCGGAGGTCGTCTGGGGCTTTGCGCTTGCGCTCACGATTGTCCTGCTCCTGACCCCCGGGGTCGGCCGCTTCGCGCGCATCCTCGGCGTCGTCGACGAGCCGGGAGAGGGGCGAAGGCTGCACGTGCGGCCGACGCCGCGGCTGGGCGGAATCGCGCTGCTGCTGGGGATCTTCGTGCCGGCACTCGCATTCCTGCCGCTCGATGGCACGTATCGCGGGATCCTGCTCGGCGCCGCAGTGGCCACGACCGTCGGCGCGATCGACGACTTCCGCGGGCTGCCGTGGTGGGGGAAGCTCGCCGGCCAGCTCGCTGCGGGTGGGATCGCCATCGGCTTCGGCGTCAACGTCGACCGCTTCACGTTCCCCGGGTTCGGGAGCCAGGAGCTGCCGGACTGGTTCTCCGGGCCGGCGACCCTGGTCTGGATCGTCGCGATCATGAACATGGTCAACTTCCTGGACGGGATGGACGGTCTCGCCGCCGGCATCTGCGCGATCGCCGGGTCGACCTTCGCCGTGATCGGCCTCTCGCTCGGCGCGCCGGACGCCGCGCTGCTCGCGGCGATCGTCGCCGGCGCCTGCTTCGGCTTCCTCCACCACAACTTCTATCCGGCGCGGATCTTCATGGGCGACTCCGGCGCGCTGCTGCTCGGCTTCCTGCTCGCGACGCTGTCGGTCGAGGGGCTCGTCA
>JBKPFE010000186.1:0-1378 GCA_046728705.1 Actinomycetota bacterium | reverse complement strand
AGCGGTAGGCCCACTCGCGCAGGAGCGTCTTGATGAGCGCTTCCGCCTTGCCGTTCGTCCAGGGTGAGTAGGCGCGGGTGTAGCGGCGCTCGATCCCGAGCCGCGCGCAGGCCTTCCGCCAGTGGTGGGAGTGGTAGGCCTTCGCGTTGTCCGCGAGCACGCGCTCGCAGACGATCCCATGCTCGCGGTACCAGGAGAGGGCGCGCTCGAGGAAGGCCGCGCAGGCCTCCTTGCGCTCGCTCTGAAGCAGCTCGCAGTAGGCAAGCCGGGAGTGGTCGTCGACCGCGACGTGCAGGTACTGCCAGCGGGCGCCGCGGCTCCTGAGCGAGCGGTCGCCATGGATGCGCTTGCCGGCAGCCCAGAAGCGACCGAGTTTCTTCGTGTCGACGTGCAAGAGCTCGCCGGGACGAGCTCGTTCGTAGCGCGGACCGTGCTCGCGCCCTGGCCGCGGCAGACGCGAGCAGCCGGCACGACGCAGGACCTTGTGCACGGTGGAGGCGGGACGCTCGACGATGACCGCGATGACAGCCGGGCCGGCGCCGAGCTCCGCGCGCCAGTGCAGGATCTCGCGCTCGGCCTGCGTGGACAGCCGGCGCGGCTGGTGGCGTGGGGTGCAAGGGCGATCGGCGAGGGCCGCGAAGCCGCCTTCCCGGTAGCGACGCCAGAGCCGGTAGCCGGTCGCCCTGCTCGCCCCACAGGCGGCAGCCGCCGCCTTCGGGCTCATCCCCTCCACGATCAAGGACACGAGCCGGCAGCGCGACTCGAACGAGAAGCGCATCCGCTTGGGCGGGCACACTCGATCATGCATCTGGGCCTCCTGTGCGAGCTGGGTCTTGGTCGACCACAAGGCTCGCCGGAGGCCCGGACGCGATCAGCCGTCTCGAAGGTGTGTGGTTAGTCCAGCTAGCCCCGGACCACCAGCCCGTTGCGTCCTCTTCACTGCCCCGTTACCCACCCACGGCAGACCCCGCTTAGCCTCGCCCCGATCCAGAGCCAGGAGGGGAGACATGGCGAGGCTTCTCACGCCCCATGGTGGCGTTGACCGCTGCGCTTGCAAATCACCGTCGCGGCTGCGGCCGGCAACGGCAGATCCTCGGCCGGTCATTCATACCGCGAGCCGACGCTGCTTGCCTGAGCGATCCTCCCTCCCACGCGTGGGGCCGCAGCCCGGCGTCTTCATCACCGGCGAAGTCGGCTTCGAGCGCTACATCGCTGAAGCTCGACGCTAATAGCCGCTATAGCGCTCGGCGATCACGTTCTCTTCCTTCACCGCCGCCTCCTCGAGCGCCCTCTGTACTGCCTCCACCATCGCCGGTGGACCTGCGACGAGGAACGTGCAACGGTTCAGGTCGTCTCCGAGGTAGTCCAGAAAGAACTC
>JBKPFE010000265.1:0-3122 GCA_046728705.1 Actinomycetota bacterium | reverse complement strand
AAATAGAGCGCCTCGCTGCGCCGGCGCTCAGGCGCGGCCGCACCGGGCGCGACGACGGTGCCCGCAACGACGGTCTCGGCCTGTGGCTCGACGGTGGCCACTAGTGCCCCTTCCAGTGATGCTGCCGAGCGCGTATTGCTGGACGGGGCACTTCTACGACCCCTGGAGTCCCGTGCGGGTGCGCGGGTCGACGATTACGTAGGCGATGTCGACGATGAAGTTGGCGATGAGGATGCCGACGATGATGAAGAGGAAGATCCCCTGGAGCAGGAAGTAGTCGCGGTTCTGGATCGCGGTGATGATCAGCGAGCCCACGCCGGGGTAACCGAAGACGATCTCGGTGACGAGTGCGCCGCCGACGACCGCGCCGAGCGCAAGTGCCAGGCCCGACATCTGCGGCAGTACGGCGTTCCGGTACGCGTACTTGCGCACGAGCCTGTTCGGTGCCCCGAGCGCCTGCAGGTAGTTCGCGTAGTCCGCCTCGAGCTCGTAGATGATCAGGTTCCGCATCCCGATCGCCCAGCCGCCGAACGAGACGAGGAAGAGCGTGAGGAAGGGGAGGAACCAGTGGGCGAGGAAGCTGCGGGCGAACTCCACGCTCCACTCGGGCTGGAGCGCGAAGTCGTAGGCGCCCGAGACTGGGAAGATCTCCCACCGGAACGCCAGCACGTACGCCAGCACGAGCGCGAGCCACATGTACGGCGTGGCGGTGAGCACGTACGAGATTGGAAGGGCGGTGTTGTCGAGGACTTTCCGCCGCGCCGCCAGCGCCCCGACCCGGTTCCCGGCGACGTAGCTGAGCACGATCGCCGGAACGAGCAGGGCCAGTGTGTAGGGGACGGCCTCCTTGATCAGGTCGCTGACCGAGCTGCCGACGTAGGCAATGCTCGGCCCCAGATCACCGTGCAGGAGCCCGAGCCAGAAATTGAGGTACTGCCTCCACAGCGGCTCGTCGAGCCCGAATGACTCCGTGAAATAGCCGTGCATCTCCTGCGCCGCGGTCGGGTCCGCCTGGAGCCGAGCGATGAGCCCCGAGACGGGATCCCCCGGCATAAGGCGCGGGATCGCCCAGTCGATCGTCACCGCCACGACGAAGGTGAGGAGGTAGATCACGACCTTGCGGGCGAGGTATCGGCTCATGTCGGCTCCCGAAGCGACCGCTGCCCCTCCAAATGGAGGGGCAGCGGCTTGATGCTTGTTTTCGTGGAAAGACCTACTTCTTCTTCAACTTGGCGAGCGCGTCGATGCCCGTCATGTTGATGTAGCCATTCCACGTCGAAGGAGTGGCCTGGTTCCCGGTCGCACTCGGGAAGTTCGTCCAGTACCTCGTGCTCCACTGCGCCCACATGCCGTTGTACCAGAGCGGGATCGCAGGCAGTTGCTCCAGGATCACCTTCTGGATCTGGGAGTGAACGCTCTTGGCCTTCTTCACGCTCGACGACTGAACCTTGTTCACCTGCTGCGTCAACGACCACGCCCGAGCTGAGCTGAAGCGCGAGAAGTTGGCCGCCGTCTGCGACGCCAGAACCGGCAGGCGGAAGAGGTAGTCGTAGTAGGTGTACGGCGTGTTGCCGATCTGCTTCTCGTTGTTGATCACGAGCTCGAACTTGCCCGAGTTGCGCTCCTCGACGAGCCCGTTGAAGTCCGGATAGGCCGGCGAGATCTTGATCCCGGCGTCCTTGGCGCTGTCGGCGATGATCTGGATCGCGGTTTCCCAGTCCGACCAGCCCTTCGGGACGATCAGGCGGAGGTTGATGCTGTCTCCATCCTTGTCCTCGACGAACCCGTCGCCGTTCCGGTCGCGGTAGCCGTTGCTCGCGAGCCGCGACTTCGCCCTCGAGATGCTGTAGCTGAAGCCGAGCCTCTTGACCTGAGCCTGGTCGATCCATTTCGACCACGTCGGCAGGAGGCCGGTCGGGTTGGCTTTCGACACGATGTTCTGGTAGTCGGCCGTGACGATTCGGTTGATGTTGATCGACTCGGCCAGCGCCCGCCGGAACGCCACGTCGTTCAGCGGCTTCTTGGTCGTGTTGGGCACGAGCCATGCGGTGTTGGCGGGGAGCATGTACGGCGCCTTCTTGTAGTAGGTGCCGACCCTGCTGCCCACGTGCTTGTTGATGCCAGGGAAGAAGTTGTTGCTCAGGTCGATCTTGCCCTGGAGGAAGTTCTGGAGGCTCGCCGTGTTGGACGTGTTGTTGATGTCGACGATGTAACGCATCGGCATTCTCAGCTTGTATGCCTTCGTCGCCCACCAGCCGTCACGCCTGACCCACTGCAGAGTCTGGCTGCCTCCCGCCCCGGCGCCGTAGCGGAACGGCCCGGTGCCGACGATCTTCCTCGTGTTCGAGGCGTTGCCCGACACGAGCTCCTTGGCGCTGTACCCCCTGAAGACGTGCCTCGGCACGATCGGGACCGTGTACCGGTTCGAGTCCCATTCCTGGTAGTTCGGAGTGCCGCTGAAGCGGAAGGTGACGGTCCTGCCCTTCGTGGTGATTTGCCGCAGGCCGGTCTTCCACATCGTGCCGTACTGGGCACCTTCGTTCTTCTGCGTCTCGAACGTGAACTTCACGTCCGCCGCCGTGAGCGGCTTACCGTCGCTCCACTTCACGCCCGGACGAAGGGTCACGACGTACCTGTTCTTGGCCGCCCACTTGCCGCCGCTCGCAAGCCAGGGAATGAACCTGTCCTTGAGCGGGTCGTAGCGGAAGAGCGTCTCGTAGACGAGACCGACGAGTCCGGTGTTGTAGTCGGGCTTGAGCGGGTTGAAGTTCGTGTAGGGGCCCCACTGCTTTCCCGACGTGTACAGCGTGTCGCCGCGCGGGACCGCAGCGGGACCCTGGGGCCCTGCTCCGGCCCCGCCCGCCGCCAGCGAAGCGGCCACGGCGAGAGCGATGACGCTGGCGATCAGCCCGACGCCGCCGGCTCTCTTTTTGGTGCGACTTCCCATGATCTTCCTCCTCATCCCTCCTGCTTCCCTTGAATGGCTTGTCCAGTGGTGTGACGACATTGACCGACCTTCTGCGGTCAACTCAGGCTCGGGCATCCCTCCCTTCGCTCGTCGCGGTCACCGGGATGCGCGTGCGTGACGAATCTGCGCACCGGACCGCCGCGACGCCGAACGG
>JBKPFE010000211.1:0-4047 GCA_046728705.1 Actinomycetota bacterium | reverse complement strand
GCGGCGACGCTCGACTTCCTCGGGCTCGGCCCGTCCGAGGTGATGTCCCTCGGCCTCATGCTCAACGTCGCGGTCTCCAACAGTGCGCTCCAGC
Source organism: Actinomycetota bacterium (assembly GCA_046728705.1). Classification (GTDB taxonomy): domain Bacteria; phylum Actinomycetota; class Thermoleophilia; order Gaiellales; family Gaiellaceae; genus JACDAN01. The sequence goes on along the minus strand of JBKPFE010000211.1, from coordinate 3,953 downwards.
TCGGCATGTGGTGGTGGTTCATCGCCCCGGGCGTCGGCATCACCGCGATCGTCGCCGCCCTGTACGTGATGAACGTCGGGCTCGACGAAGTCTTCAATCCCAAGCTTCGCAAGACATGAGACGTCCCTTGCGATGTCGACTTCAGGCCAAGCTGCCAAGGCGTCGCTTGCGATGCCGCTTAGAGGGCATGCTGGCTTTGCCGGCGTGCCCGTCCCCTTTGCCGGCGCGGCCGTCTGCACTGACCGGTCGACACGATCGAGCGTCGAAGGGTCGGCGATGAGCCTCGAGGTCGACAACCTGACCGTCTACTACCGCACGTTGCGCGGCGACGTGCAGGCGGTCGACGGCGTCACCTTCTCGATCGCGGACGGCGAGATCATGGGCCTGGCCGGCGAATCCGGCTGCGGCAAGTCGACGCTCGGCAAGAGCCTGATCCGGATGGACGGCCGCATGCGCCACGTCGACGGCCGCGTCGAGCTCGACGACGAGGTGCTGCCGATGGACGACACGCGCGCGATGAACAAGTACCGGTTCAAGCGCATCTCGATCGTCCCGCAGTACGCCATGAGCGCGATGACCCCGACGCGCAAGGTGGGCAAGATGATGGAGGAGCTGCTCGAGTCGCGGGGCGTGCGCTTTGCGACCGTGAAGCCGGAGCTCGAGCGTCGCCTCTCGCTGGTCGGGCTCTCGCGCGACGTGCTCGGCATGTACCCGATCGAGCTCTCCGGTGGGATGAAGCAGCGGACGGTCATGGTGCTCTCGACTCTCCTGAACCCAGCGCTCCTGATCGCCGACGAGATCACCTCCGCACTCGACGTCTCGTCGCAGCGAGCCGTCTCCGAGACCCTCGTCGAGTTCCGCGACCGCGGCTACGTGAAGAGCATGATGGTGATCACGCACGACCTTGCGATCCTCTACCAGGTCGCCGACAGCATCCTGGTCATGTATGCGGGCAAGCTGGCCGAGAAGGCGCCGGCCGAGGTGATCGTGGGCTCGCCGCTGCATCCCTACACGCAGCTGCTGATCTCCTCGCTGCCGGAGGTCGGTGTGACGTACGAGGAGAACAAGCTGACGGGGATCCCCGGCCGGCCGCCGCCGCTGCTGAACCCGCCCACCGGCTGCCGGTTCAGGGCTCGCTGTCCGTTTGCATTCGAGAAGTGCGTCGAGGAGCCGCCGTTTCTCGAGGTCGAGCCCAACCACCACGTCGCCTGCTGGAAGGTCTTCTGATGTTGCAGCTCGAGCGGGTCACGAAGGTGTTCAAGGTCGGCACGTTCGGAGGCAAGCGGCTGACCGCGGTTCGCGAGGTGTCCTTCGATTTGAAGCCCGGCGAGGTCGTTTCCCTGATCGGCGAGAGCGGCAGCGGGAAGACGACGGTTGGCAAGATGATCCTCCGCCTGACGCCGGTCACCGACGGTGCGATCACGTTCGACGGCGCGGACGTGTCCACACTCGAGCGCGGCCGCCTGAAGAGCTACTACAGCGAGGTGCAGGGCGTCTTCCAGGACCCGTTCAGCTCGTACAACCCGATCTTCAAGGCCGACCGTGTCTTCAGCATGATCCGAGGGGCCTATTTCCGGGAGCTGAGCGGCGCAGAATGGAAGCGCAAGCTCGACGCGTCACTGAACGCGGTCAGCCTCGAGCCCGAGGCGGTCCTGAACAAGTTTCCTCATGAGCTGAGCGGCGGCCAGCTCCAGCGGCTGCTGATCGCGCGGGCGCTGCTGCTCGACATCAAGTACCTCGTCGCCGACGAGATCATCAGCATGCTCGACGCCTCCACCCGGATCGACGTCCTCAACCTGCTCGGCGACCTGAAGGCCCGTGGGCTCGGTGTCCTGTTCATCACCCACGACCTCGCGCTCGGCAACTACATCAGCGAACGGACCGTGATCCTGCGCCGCGGAAGCATCGTCGAGATGGGCGCGACGGAGAAGGTCTTCGGCAACCCGCTCCATCCCTACACGAAGATGCTCATCGCCTCGGTGCCGCACCTGCACAAGAAGTGGGAGCAGGTCGAGCGGGAAGTGGGCGCGCCCGACGTACACGAACATGTCGTCCGCAAGCAGAGCGCCGATGAGTCGGCCGAAGGCGACGACGCCGCTCCACTAGAAGCGGTCGACGACGACCACTTCGTCGCCCTCGGGTAGCTACTTGACGACGAGCTCGGGCTGGGGCAGTCGCCCGGCGCCGATCAAATCCCGGTACCAGTAGAAGCTCGACTTCGGGATGCGCTCGAGCGTCGGGTAGTCGACGTAGAGGAGCCCGAAGCGCTTCGAGTAACCATGGGACCACTCGAAGTTGTCGAGCAGCGACCAGACGAAGTAGCCGTGGACCGGTATGCCGTCGGCGATGGCCCGGGCGACCGCGCCGAGGTATTGCGCGAGGTAGTCGATCCGCTCGGGATCTTCGATCCGGCCGTCGTGTCCGCGGACGTCGGGGAACGCGGCGCCGTTCTCGGTGACGTAGAGCGAGCCGACCCCATACTCGCCGTGGAGCCGCGCCAGCACTTCGTAGATCCCGTGGGGGTAGATCTCCCACCCCATCGCTGTCATCGGCGCGTCGGTGGCGGGAACGTTGCGCGGGCCGCCGTCGCCGTTCGCCGCGATGATCGTCCGCGAGTAGTTGTTCAGTCCGACGAAGTCGATCGGCGCCGCGATCGTTGCCAGGTCGCCGTTGCGGATCGGCGGCGACGTCGCGCCGAGGCGCTCGAGCACATCCTCGGGGTAGTGGCCGCGGAGGACGGGGTCGAAGAAAAGCCGGTTGCGGAAGCCGTCGGCCTCCCAGGCGGCCTCCACGTCGCGCGGATCGTCGCTCAGCGGGTAGACCGGCCAGGAATCCAGCACGATGCCCACCTGGGCATCCCGGCTTTCGCGCCGGAGCACGTCGACGGCCAGGCCGTGCGAGAGGAGGACGTGATGGGCGGCGGGGATTGCGGCGGCCTCATCGGTCCGGCCCGGCGCATGCACGCCGACGGCGTATCCGAGCCAGGAGGAGCAGTAGGGCTCGTTGTGCGTCACCCAGTGCCGGACTCGGTCGCCGAGGCGGCGGGCGACCCGCTCTACGTACTCGGCGAACGCCTCGGCCGTCGCACGCTCGGGCCAGCCGCCGGCGTCTTCGAGCGCTTGCGGAAGATCCCAGTGGTACAGCGTGACGAAGGGGCGGATGCCGGCGGCGAGGAGCTCGTCGACGAGGCGGTCGTAGAAGTCGAGCCCCGGCTCGTTGACGCGGCCCCGCCCCTCCGGGACGATGCGCGGCCAGGCGATCGAGAACCTGAACGCGTTCAGGCCGAGCTCTCGCATCAGTGCGATGTCCTGCCCGTAACGGTGGTAGGAGTCGCACGCGATGGCGCCCGTGTCCCCGTTCTGGACCTTGCCCGGCGTCGCACAGAAGGTGTCCCAGATGCTCGCGCCCCGGCCGTCCTCGTCGGTGCCGCCTTCGATCTGATACGCGGACGTCGCCGCGCCCCACAGGAACCCGCTCGGAAAGTCCGTTCGCCCGTTCACTAGGGTAGCTTAACCGGTCAAGGAGAATTGTCCAACTACTCGGCCCGCACGTTGTCGATTCGGAACGTCCCGGGCTGGAGGTAGAAGTTGACCTGCTGGAGCTTTGTCAGATCCGGCCCCGTGCAGCCGAGGATCGTGAGGTCGATCGTGACCGTGTCGACCGTTCCAGGCGGCGTGTTCCCGCCTCCCGTCGTGTCCTCGCACCACAACCAGGCGTCGCCCACCTGGATCGAGAGCTTCCGGTAGGTCTGCGACCCCAGCGTCTGGAGGTCGAGCCTGACAGCCGTCTTGCCGGTGAGGTCGACCGCCGCCGGCAGCGGGCCGCTGAACCAGCCTTCCGACGTCACGTCGATCTGAAAGCTGGACGTACCGCTGGTCGACCAGGCCGACGACTGTGTCAGCGTTCCCGTGCCCCCGGACGGAGCCCAGCCGTCGATTACGGTCTCGAAGGAG